>CANJSM010000126.1 GCA_947477015.1 Legionellaceae bacterium | reverse complement strand
GATCAAATGCCACATTCAAATTTTGATGAGGTGGCACGATGCATGAGGTTGGATACATACGCATTTCTAGAAAAAAATTGTACCCACTCACTGAGATTTTAAAAGAATATTACCCTTTTTCCAATGGTATTGCGTGCAAAGATACCTTTGCACGTGTATTTGCTATTTTAGATCCCGAGGCGTTTAAATCATGTTTTGTGTCTTGGGTTAAATCGCTTCAATCGGCGTTGCAAGAAGTTGTAGCAATCGATGGCAAAACAATAAACCCGCTATACATATGGTTAGTGCATTTGCGACGGGAGCCAGGCTGGTATTGGCACAGCAGAAGGTAGCTGAAAAGTCGAATGAAATTACTGAGCCTGAAAGACAATATTATTACGTTAGATGTAATGGGAACTCAAAAAGTAATCGCTAAACAAATCCACGATGAAGGTGGTTTTTATGTGCTTGCCCTCAAGGGCAACCAAGGAACATTAAATGATGATGTACGATTTAATCTCCCCAATAGGATGAGTAACTAGGGTTGAACCCTGTGTTCTTCCGCCTGCTCGTCTGCAAGACATTTCGCTCTGATATGGACAAGAGCCTCTTTCATACGCGGATGTTTTATCGTGTCGAGATTTAATGCATTTGCATCGCCGCCACTTAGAACATAAGCATTAAACATGGTATTCGCCATGTAGTTTATGTCATCCTCTGAGGCTTCAAGGCTAACTCTCGCGGTTACTGTTTTGTCATGAACTTCTATGTCGTGTTGCGGCAGTAAATTGTGGTCTTTGTCGCTGTGTTTAATGATAATAAGATTTGTGTCATTCACAGAGTAAACTTCTGCGGTCCAGCCGTCTGGATGGGGGTTGGCTTTTAGATATTCATTGAGCTTTTGATGTAAGGCGGAGTCTTTTATCGTAGTGGGGTATGTTGGTATTTTGGTTTCAGCCATGGAATGAGTAATGGGTGTTACTGGTTGATCATTCAAGTCTTGTATTTCTGGAGCTTGGATAGATGATTTCACAACAGAACTTAGGGGCAGTGTACCATTATTAGTTGACTGTTCAGCAACTACTCTTTCGGGAGTTGGAGTTGAAGATAGGGTAATGGTATCGGCACTTGTCTTATTTGAAAAGCGCCTATAGGCTTTTTGCAAAAAGCTTCGGGGTTGTTGACCCTTCAGATCTCTATGTCCCGCGACTCGTTCGCGGGATGGAGATCGATCTGACTCTGTGCGGTTGTTATGTGTATTCAGCAAGATCTCTGGATCCCGTGAACGAGTCGCGGGATCTAAGCCTTCGGAAGATGAATTGTCAACACGCATTGGGGCTTTTTTAATCTCCACGGACTGCCGCTTGTCCTTTAGATCCAGATGTCTGGCTTGTTGTTCAGGATCGCTGTGTTGATATTGAGTGCTATGCATCTTGGACGGGACTCTAGGGACTGAAGTAGGAACGGGTTCTAAACTTACTGGTCTTCTTTTAATTTCTCCGGGGTTGCCCACAGAAGGGTATGATACTTTTGTTGTGGGCTTTTTCAGCTTTAGTAATAATTTATACCCAACATCTAAATCAGGGGTGCTTTGACCTTTATCTCGTTTTTTCACATGTTCAGGTCCCTCATTACTTGAATTTATAGTTCGAATCGCTTGTTCATTAGCATCAATTAAACGTTGTTTCTCCGTTTTAAATACGGTGGCTAAGCCAGTAAAATTATCGCTTGAAGCTGCGTGAAAAGGATTGTGGGGTCGGGCGTAATCTTGAGCTTTTCCTTTTCCTTTTGCTGTCTTGGTGCTAGAAGAATTTTGTCTAGAGGCTGTTTGACTTGCAGGATTGTTGGAATTAATAGATCGCAACATTTCATTGGCTGTTGTTAATTGAACAGTTGAAGATTTATTATAAAACGCGAGTAGCACCACTAATTGCCACAATAGACGAATAGGATATGTGAGGTATTGTTTTGTTGTTTTTAGAATACCGCCAGATTTTGCACGGCTTACCGGTTTGCTGTTATTGGCCTGTTGTTCTAGTTGGATTACAAGTTTACTTAATTCATCGCTAGTGATGTCCTCAACCAAACGCTCTGCTGCTTTTTGTTCTTCTCTAGCCCATGTTCGTGTGCTGTTGATCCAGTTTGAGAGGGTCATGCAATCTTGTTTAAGCAACTTATATTTAACTGCTTGCCCCGGAGTTAGGTTGGCTCCATTGTTTATTCTAAGAAAAAATGCCTTTTTGGATTCTAGCAAGGCATTAAAACCTGCTTGATTCATATAATCAATGTTTGCTTTTCCAGTAGCTAAACGAAATGTCTCCATTTTATCTTTTAACAAATCGGCTTCAGATTGCGTCATTTTATTCCCCTATTGCCTCACCGCGAACGGATTAGATTTATGGCCAATAGAGTAAGTATAGTAGGGGGTTCTTGCTTGTCAAAAAATAACTCAATGTGCGCTTAAGGTCTCATGCTAACTCAGGTGTAACAGCAACAAACTCATACCCTAGCTTTTGAATTTCAGGTATTAATTGCTGAAGGTAAGATAATCCAAGGTAGGGGTGATAATACATCGAAGCCCAAGCATCACGAATCACCAAGTTTTTTTTTGCAGAAAGAACAACGTCTTCAACATTGCGCACTGGAAAATTAAACCATGATACAGGTGAGATACATCCTAGGTTTTCTGGCAAAATCTTTTGTCCATAACTGTCTTTTTGAATAACGTAAGGGAAAAACTGTCCAATATGATGCATTGGGTCGTCTTGATTGAAATATAATACTCGACCAATGATTGCGGGAAATTTTTGTGCAAAATATCGATTATCTAGATCCGATGCCACGTAATGCGGTGTTTCCCAAATATTTGCGCTTAACCCTGATTGACTCAACAATGATAACGCTGATGTGACCCGATTGTTGACCCAGTCATAGGAGTCTTCAGTGAACTACTCGTGGCTAAAGCCAACGAGCTTCCAATACTAAGCGGCCACTTTCGTAGATGCTGTTCTTTTCTTTTTTGACGGCTCATCGCCAGATGCGTGAACAGGCGAACCTATCCCCGTCTTACTC
>CANJSM010000125.1 GCA_947477015.1 Legionellaceae bacterium | reverse complement strand
GCGAGATCCCTTCATCGCAATATACACCTGCTGTACTTTCTATAAAAGATTATGAGCAACGGTCTTCTTCTCGAAATGATACTTTAAAATTGGCATATGCGAGCGGTGGCTATAGTATGAAAGAATTGGGGGATTATTTTGGTTTGCATTATTCAAGAGTCAGCAAGATTATTAATTCAAAATAACTTGAGCTAGTGATTGTCAGGTCTTGACATGTGCCTTTGATGTATTTTTATGAATCGCAAGTTAGCACGAGTGATCCATGATGTGAGCTGGGGTAAGTTTTTGGTCATATTGACTTACAAGAGTGAACGTTGCGGCAAAAACTTAATCACGATTAATTATTAGGCCATTGGACCCATTGGTTCTGATCATTATACACCAAGTAGTTTCATGTTGACCAAATGGTTGCAATGTGATTATTTTCTTGTTAGTGTGTAAGCCTCATTTAAATTAAATTAAATTTTAATCATTATGCACAGCAGTCGTTATCTGACAAAACAAGTTTTTCCTGACGTGTCCGTCTTTGAAAATGCGGTTGTTGATAGCGCTCGCCCTGTGATTTTAGTCCTTCTCGTCGTCACACTTATCTTTCTCTCCTCTCCCTTGGGCCTGTTGGTTTATTAATGTCGCGCTACCCAAGGGGTAGTTGCTGCGATATTAATCATCAATATTTGGTTTTAAATTTTATATTTATTCGAGGAGAGTGAACATGGCTAAAGACGATATAACAATAATGCAGCAAGCTGCTAGCGCCAGCGCGGCGGCTTGCATCGAATTGTCCGTTGGTCATCCGCTGTGGACAATTAAGGTTGGTCTGCAAAAGGGTTTGCCTTTTACGTTGAGCCCAAGTGTTTTGTATCGGGGTGTGTTGGGGAATTTGGCGAGCATGATACCGATAACAGTGATGCAATTGGCTTCCAAAAATGTCATTAAGAACACAGTATTTTCTGATTCAAAACAATCATCGGCATTTCAGAATGTGGCTAGTGCAGCAGGAGGAGGAGCCTTTGCAGCCACTTTGGCATGTCCTGTAGAAATGGTCATGACCAACATGAAAGAAGGTGGTCCAGGGTTTGTTTCTACAACCCATTCTTTGATGAATCAGGGCGGAGTAGGGCGCTTGTATTCTGGTTTTATCATGACAGCCTTGCGAGATGGATGTTTTTTGGTTGGGTTTGCAGCACTGCCCGGTGTTTTGCAGCCATTCTTGCAGACAGTAGTTAAACAGGATGGTTATGCAAATTCGCTGTCAAAAGTAGCGTCAGGTGTTACAGCGGCAGTTTGCTCTCAGGCATTTGATACGATAAAAACAGCACAACAAACCTCAGAGACTGGCATGAAATTTTTTGATGCCATCAAAAAACCATACGTTGAGCAGGGTTTGTATGGTTATTTCAAGGGGGGATTGCCACGAGGCATGCGCGTTGCATCTGCAGTCTGCATCATGAGTACGGTTACGGAAAACATGAACACGTTCTTTAAAGAACAAAATAACTTGCAAACAAGGAGTGCTGCTGATCACAACAATAGCTCTAAAACTAAGCACCCTAGCCCAAGGTAGTCTCACTAACAACAGCACATATGATCTATATGTGCTGTTAATTAAACGAAGCAATTTGAATGGATAGAGCGAATTGTAGTGTTATCAATCAACTGTGTAATTCATTGTTTTTTCAATGCCCTCTACATTTTGAACACAGACTTATCCACAGATTTTGTGGATAAACCGGATTGGTTTAAAAACAGTCTATAATTGTGAAAAGTCATAATTTTCATGGTGTTGGCATTATTTATGGCAAACAACAACCCAATTGGTATAAATCCGCTCAAAAAGTTATTAACAATATTTTTGTCCTTAGAAAATATCAACAACGTTATAGCGTCGATTGGTTGAAACCATGTTTATTTTCGCGAACAACTCTCAATCCAATCAGCGCCATTTTCAAGCCCTTTACTGATCAACGGAACAAATTCCTCGCTAAGTGCTTTGAGAAATGTGAGGCGAGGAACAATAGAGAGCATGCGTGGTAATATCCCACGTGAAAAACCATACATCCCATCTTGGACAAAAATTCTGCTTGTTATCTTCATTGCCGAATCTGGCGTCATCAACTTTAAAGGATATGATTGTGCCTGCACACGGGTTTTTACTACATCCAATGGGTTTGATACAATAACCGCCGCAATTGCACCGGCACAAGATGAAATAACGCGTTGATAAAATGGAACTGTATCAACTGGAGGAAAATATTTATTACTCAAATCGGATATACCATACAAAGCAGGAAAAGCTTTTAAATTGCGTAGTCCCGTTACAAAAGCACCGGCGTACAATGTATTTTTTTCGTGTTTAATCAATGTGAAAAAAGGAGTTGTATTATTGACTTGCCGCAGCACCTTCCATCGGTCGAGAGGCAGAGACGTTACTTCAATTAAGCCAAGCATCGCACCAGAGAGCATACTTGTTGCGGTAGATTTATAGTTCTCGCCAGTTATTTGGCTGATTGTATAACCATATTCTCTGTCTAGATAACGCTTAATCAACGGTTGTGAACCGAATGTAATTGTGTTTGCAGTAACTCGATAAGTTAACGCCGCGTTATATCCAGCCCAAATGGAGGTGGTACTCGTTGGATAAACAGTTAAATATAGATTTTTCATGGATGCTCTGGCATTCAGCAATGAAAATTTCGTGTCTTTATTGTTTTGTAATCTTTTTGAGATCGTATCGAGAGGATGTGTTGCGGTTGTTTGAATTATCGTAGCGGATGCCGCTCCCAAATAAGATGAAATTTTGCTATATGTGCCTTGCTTCTCATTATGAGGTGCCTTATCCGTTTTCATCTGCTTCCTTAGGGAAATAGAATATTAAATAGTGTGTTACTTTTATTTAAGTGTACCCCAGAAATTTGTTTCAGAAAACAGATTTAGCTAAAACCATCACGGCTGTCGCATTAAAATTTGATCAACCTGCCGTAGGTTGGGCCTTGGCCCAACAATCTAGCTATTAGATTTCGTTTTATTTGACGAAGAGTAAGAAATAAGATCAAATGCCACATTCAAATTTTGATGAGG
>CANJSM010000124.1 GCA_947477015.1 Legionellaceae bacterium | reverse complement strand
GCTGATACACAGCGAAGAGCACGACCATCTTGCCGCACCGCCGCGAGCACAACATCCCTCTCACCTCTCAAGGCTGTTGATGCATGGTGAAGAGCAAGGCCACGCTGCGGCACCGCCGCGAGCACAACATCCCTATCACCTTTCAAGGCTTCTGATGCATATTCAAGAGCACGACCATCTTGCCGCACCGCCGCGAGCACAACATCCTTATCACCTTTCAAGGCTGCTGATGCACGGTAAAAAGCTATACCATTGCGCTGAACCGCAAGTAAAACATAGGGTTTATAACACCGAATATATTCAGGTTCATATCCAGTCAGCGAAAAATTTCCGATAGGATTGGATAAATCAATACCACGCTGATCAAACCATTGTTTTCTTAACAAACTGGTTATATGTGTTTGCAGCGCTTCTTTGATAGCAGCGTTAATAGACAAACGCTCCTCAGACATTTTATCAATGGTCTGTAATGTTGACAGCTTACAACCCATATCTTCGTCTCTTTTATCCAGATAGGCATGAATTAATACTTCCTTTTTTTCATCACTGACAATGCCTAACGTTAACACTCTAAGCAAATCACCTGCGTTCAATGCCAAGCTGTTGGCGTCGCCTAAGTCAAGCTGCTCAGTCGAATCCAGCAATCTATTCAACAACCGCTTCTCGTCCGAATTTAATATCACATACCCCTGGTCACGAAATACCTGCCAAATTGCAGTCTGTATTTGAGGCCAATTTAATCGAACGCCAGCGTACTCATCCTCTGCTCTCATCGCAAACGGACTAGCGCCACGCTGTTTTGCTTCATTCATTTGAGCCGCCAAATGACGCATTTCTTCACTCTCTAACAATTGACGATACTGATGTTGGATTCTATTGATAACGTCTTTATTCTCTGAACTTAACTGGGACAAAGACTGATCTAACCTCATTTTTAAAATGGCAGGCATCTTTGCATCATTAGTGATCAGAGCATCCATGAGCTCAGACCTAAGTGCAATACCTAAACGTTGCAAATTCTCTCGACTCAACGTCTTAAAATCATTGATTCGTTGCGTATATTCAACCCTCCATACGCCATCCTGTTCTCTTGCTTCACCTTGCCTGACAACAGCCGGAGAATCTTTAAAAACATCGGTTAAAAAAGCAATACAAGTCTCCAATTTGTCTTGAGCTATTGTTTCAGAGGTATACCCTAATGTTATCAACTCACTGTTCACTTCTTCGGCCAGATGGCTCATAACATTAAATAGCGTGTATTCTTTATTAAATGCATCCTTTAGTTTTTCGCGAATCACTTCATCCGATACACTTCCAACATGCACATCATCTGGATTGAGGGAACGCACACCTAAACCTGCAATTTGAGCCACTGTAAACACTCGGTTATTTGCATGAACTTCGTCTGTTAATTGATTCGCGGTTTTTGAAACCAGATCGCGCCGCACGCGATACAAGAGCTCATCCATAGATTGAGGGCGCACAAACCCCTCGAGAATCGCATTCACACCATCATGAAAGCCTGGCGAGCAAAACTCTGCCCGCTCAACCAATTTAAACGCAATTGCCGCTCGACTATCTCGAGTCGTACTGGGGTCCACCATCACAGAATAAATCACCTGAAGTGCATCCAACACTTGCTGCTTCATAGTATACGTGGCTGCATCTCCAACATGTGCATCAATACGCTCAGCAAAATGTACACCAAGCTGTGGTTCAAGACTTTCTTTGGTCAAATTAGTCAGTGCCACCAACCAGTCTTCAGGGATCGCTTGAGCGTCCAGTGTTGGTAATTCACGTACTGGTGGAAGCTTGTACACTAAATTCGGATCTAATTTAAACATAACTTCCTCCTTCAAGGCTCTTCACGCCTATTTTTTCGAGGCGTAAAAAGCGATGCTCTATTTTATGTGGGTTGGGCCTAGGCCCAACCTACAGTATTTTCCTGCCTATGCATGATGAATTACCGGGTGATTTTTTTTCATTAAAAAAACACCATGCTCTTTTTATGAATATTATAGACCCTATTTTGAATAAATCTAAGGCGATGCTCGACATTTCAATGATGTGGAAGGTTGATAGTCTTGGTCGATTGGCATTAAAAAACATTTATTCGATGCGTGAACCCTTGGCGACCTATAAACAAATAGAAGTACTCTTTTATAGCAGAAATGTTTATACTTACCCTTTTTACCAAGGAATATACAATGCGCCCAAGTCATCGCGAAGCCAATCAACTGCGGGAAATCAACATCACACGTAATTATACAAACCATGCAGAAGGTTCGGTATTGGTTGAGTTTGGACAAACTCGTGTCTTATGCACGGCGTCTGTTGTAGACGGCGTACCCCGTTTTATTAAAGGCAAAGGTCAAGGTTGGATCACTGCTGAATACGGCATGTTACCTCGCGCAACACACACTCGAAATGATCGAGAGGCCAGTCGTGGCAAACAAGGCGGCCGAACCTTGGAAATTCAGCGATTAATTGGTCGTGCACTGAGAGGCTGCGTTGATTTGAAGGCTTTGGGAGAAAACACCATCACTTTGGATTGCGATGTACTTCAAGCCGATGGCGGCACACGAACGGCCTCCATTACTGGCGCATGCGTTGCTATGAAAGATGCTATCGACTGGATGGTTGCACGTGAAAAAATCAAACGAAAACCTGCGTTTAATTACATCGCTGCAGTCTCCGTTGGCATTTACCGCGGTCAAGCCGTGCTCGATTTAGATTACGCTGAAGACGTGCTGGCTGAAACAGACATGAATGTCGTCATGAATGAAGCCGGCCATTTTATTGAAGTACAAGGTACGGCTGAAGACGGTAGTTTTAACCGTAATCAATTGAATGACATGTTGGGCTTGGCTGAAGCAGGCATCCAACAATTGATCGAGATGCAAAAGCAAGTTAAATAATTGATGGTACACAGCTAAATAACGCGATATTCAAAAAATCGAGTATCGCGTTTAAATATGGTATTGGCATCACACGAGGAATATATTATGACTCAGAACATTACAATAACCACCGAAGACACGGATGAGTGCGTTGTTGACGACCGAAAGCAAGATACCATGTGGATGCTTGGGTTGTACGG
>CANJSM010000123.1 GCA_947477015.1 Legionellaceae bacterium | reverse complement strand
GTATCGCCGTTGTACTCATCCACCACCCGATAATAAATTCTGTCTTTACCTTGCTTGGCATAAACACAGGTAACGTCTTGAGTGGTGGAAGCAATCGTGATGCGCGCAATCTCCACTTCTTCGTTTACACGTTTGGGCAAATACTCACCGCCCATAAACGCGGGATGAATTCTTCCAAGATGTGCTCGCTCGTCATTGCTCAATACCG
Source organism: Legionellaceae bacterium (assembly GCA_947477015.1). Lineage (GTDB taxonomy): Bacteria > Pseudomonadota > Gammaproteobacteria > Legionellales > Legionellaceae > DDPF01. Next base: position 2,991 of record CANJSM010000123.1, on the reverse strand, counting down.
ACTTGGCAATCCACTCATCGATCTCATTGCCTCTCCCCTGCGCAACAAGGTGCTCGTACATGGCCTTGCGCTCAGCACCCATGATGTTGGATGACAAGTGAATGCCCTTGCTAGCCGCCCAAAAATAACTATGGGGCTTGTATTTCAAATCAATCGTACTCATGTGTTTCTCCTGTTTAGCGGCTTTACCAAAACGGAAGGGGCCGCAATCTAGAACAAATTCCCCTGACCTTTTAGGTCGGCTAGACCGTTTTAAAAAATCAACTGGCAGAATTTTTTTCAAAATCTCTCACACCTGTTGCAATATCTAATCCTAGTGAGTGCCCCCTAATGGGTCTCAATATTGAATCGGGTGCGGGTCCTTTCTTTCTAAATTTAAGTTTGCCACTGTGGTCATAGGTCATGGGACGTGGCGCTTCCACCATCCAAATAAAGTCATCGGGTTGTTTAGAGATCGCAGATTGGTTACTGTGTTTGCGAATAACCTTAACGATCGTTCCGATGTTGTTTACGTTGTGTGCATCCACCACAATTGCCAGATCGCCCGGCTTGCAGTTGAGCTTCTTCATACAAATATCCTCCTGTTTAGCCATGTTTGACGATATGTCGGGGTCAGCAATCTGGATCAAATCCCCCCAGTCTGTAGGTAGACCACTCCTTAACAATTGATCGCGCTTGATGTCGTATGGACGAAAAAAAAGCCCGGCATGCGGGCTGACACTCGATTGGTTGTCCGAAGACCACATCGTTGAAACCACCTTGCGCGAGGAGCAGGTTGGTGTGGGTGTCAGCCCATCTCTTGATGATGACTTAATTTTAACCGCTGATTGAAGTATGTGTCAATAGTGGCTCATGGCGTGAGCTTGTAAAAAAAAATCACAACAACCAAACATCAAGCAAATCGCTCACATAACCTCTATCCAACATATGGCCAGACCCCTCAACGATATGAACGGGTATGCCAGTCAAACGTCCAAACTCTGAAACATCTTTTGGGTTACTTTGCCAATCCTGTGCGCCCACATGTATATGACAATCTCGCGGCCTAGGAAAATGACCCTGCGTAACCTTGGCCTTTAATTGTTCTGCCCTTGCTGGTATGAAATTCATCATCGTGGTTTCGTTGGCAAATTCACCCACAATGGGTGACAACAAAATAACCCTGCCAACGTAAGAGCTCAACTGCGCCTGCGCACTCAAAAATAAATATCCTCCAAAGGAATTAGCAATAACCATCGCATCTTCACGCCAATAGTCGTTTTTTAAATCGGCTGCAACGACATCAACCTGCTCGCCAAAAGAAAGAGCTTTAAAAGCCCCCAAGGTTTCACGCCCTACCACATCAAAGCCACGCTCCAGTAAGGCTTTTCCCAAGCCCGTTCCGATTTGACCACCATGGCCAGGTAGGTAATAAATTGTTTGACGCATGGTGCATTATTTGATGTGACTGGCTCATGGGGTGAGCTTATCTTGTATTAGCATCTTTCAAAAGGAAAAGCCATGATACCCATCAGACAAGATTACATCAATCTAATGATTCGAATATTCGCATTTTTTCCTTTGGCGTATTTAATTCGCGAACTCATATACATGTATCAAGCAAAAGCTGCCATCTTCTTACCCGCAGGAGCACTGAGCGCTTATCTTTGTTGGCTTTATTCTGGAAAAAAAGAAAAACTACTTACAACATTCGTCCTCTTTTCGATCTGCTCAATCATCTATATCCTAATTCCTAAAAGAATCACTATCCTATTTCTATGCGCAATATTCGTGGCTTATGTGTATTGGATTTTAAAAGATCGGATAAAACCACTAATCATTACTTTTGTACTATTTGTAACAATGACTTTGATTCCTGTGGATTTTTACATAAGCGACATGACACGAATGCCTTCAGTTAAAAAAGTGGTGATGGGCTTGGTAGACCTCAAAAACCTGAGAATAGAAAATATAAACAACAATTTTTATGGTGGCTGCGTAGTTGGTATATATGAGCCCATCTGGATGATCGTGTGGTAGCCGACAAGAACTCTATCCCATATCCAGAGACACCCAATGCAGGTTGTCAGGCATGGGTTTTGTTCGACCTACTCAAACAAATTTGCACATACAAAGCATCTATCAAAAAATTGCAAAATCATCCAGTTCATTTTTTGGTTGATTTTTTAAAATATGAAATTCCTAATTTAGATGGATTTCTTATCGCCTATACAGAAAAAGAAGTTGCTGAGCTGTTGCACGACTTTAAGGGGTCTAGAAATAAAGAATTTTTAGGCTTAATCAAAAAAGTCAGCGCAATTACAACCGAGTTGGCCGACACTTATGCCGATACGGAGATGAGGCAAAGCTTTCAAAAAATAAGCTACTGCAGTGCCATTCATTTAAACCGCGAAGATTTAGCTAATATCAAATATCTTCGCAGCCTTGTTTAGTTTTGTTAGGCTCAACAGGCCAAAATTCGATGAGTAACATCAGCATCAATACACAGATACCCGTGGTCTTCAAATCTTCGCTAGGTATTAAAAAGCCTGCCAAGTAACAAAGTAAGCCTGAAAGCATAATTATTTTGGTATCGTATTTCATATTAAAACTCCATAATGCTATTAATTCAATTTTGACCCCGACCCTAAGTTTATTTCAATTCCACTAAATTAGCTATATGCTTTTTCTGAGTTGTACAGAATGTAAAATAGACTTCGAGTTATATGCTCGAACTAAACCAAAATTAAGGTATATATCATGGTTTCCTTTAGTATTAAATTTATAAAGAGGTCCGCAAAGGCTTTGCACGGCGCAAGGATACTGTTTCTTTGCCTAACATCAACAGTTGCATTTGGCTGGGGCTCTGAAGGACATCAAACGGTAGCAGCAATTGCTGAACACAACTTGTCACTCAAAGCCAAGCAAGAGGTTAATAAACTCCTCGCACTTGAAACTGGGCAGACACTGACAAGCATTGCCACATGGGCTGATGAACACAGAAACCGAGCC
>CANJSM010000122.1 GCA_947477015.1 Legionellaceae bacterium | reverse complement strand
TATATGGTGAGTGCTTGTTTGTCGTGAGAAAAAAATTAATCATCGAAGTCGATGGTGGCCAACATATGGATGCGATTGAATATGATCAACAGCGCACAGCACACTTGATCAAACTGGGCTACAATGTATTGCGTGTATGGAACAATGAGGTATTTAATAATATAGAGGGTGTGCTTACAACAATATTGAGCTCACTCGAAAACCGTGCCACCTGATGACACCCTCATCCGCCCTGTCGGGCACCTTCTCCCCTTGGGGAGAAGGGAAAATCAACCATTTAAATGCGACAGACGTAGTTAATCTGGAAAATAATAGACATTAAAAGGGATATACCTGAAAATATATTTTTTCGTAGTCTAGGGACACAAATACAAGATGGATAAACAACACTTCGATACTCGCGCCATCCATGCAGGTCAACACCCCGATCCAAGCACGGGTGCCGTGATGACCCCTATTTATGCTACCTCTACCTATAAACAAACTGCCCCAGGGGTTCACCAAGGATTTGAATATTCACGCACTCAAAACCCCACGCGCAGTGCTTATGAAGAATGCGTTGCAAGCCTTGAATCAGGTACTCGCGGCTTCGCTTTTGCATCAGGCATGGCCGCGATTAATACGGTTATTGATGTTTTAAATGCAGGCGATCACGTCATTGTCACGGAAGATCTCTATGGAGGTACCTTTCGACTCTTTGACAAAGTGAAAACACGGACATCAAACTTGTCTTTTTCCTTTGTTGACATGAGCAATATAGCGAATATTGAGGCTGCAATTCGTCCAAATACGCGAATGATATGGCTGGAAACACCTTCAAATCCTATGTTAAAGCTGGCAGATTTATCTAAAATTGCGCAGCTTGGAGCACAACATGGGCTTATTACCGTAGCTGACAATACTTTTGCTACCCCATGGATTCAACGTCCACTTGAGTTAGGATTTGATATCGTACTGCACTCAGCAACAAAATATTTAAATGGTCACTCGGATGTGATTAGCGGCGTGGTCGTTGTGGGAGACAACAAGGATTTATCTGAAAAGATTGGATTTTTACAGAATTCTTGTGGTGCCGTAGCCGGACCTTTTGACAGTTTTTTAGTGTTAAGGGGCTTAAAAACTCTGTCACTGCGCATGCGACAGCATTGTGAAAGTGCCAACACGCTTGCCCATTGGCTTGAACAACATCCTCGTATTGAAAAAGTCATTTATCCAGGGTTACGTTCGCACCCACAGCATCTTTTAGCCAAACAGCAAATGCACGGCTTTGGCGGCATGATCACAATGGTTATTTCAGGAGGACTCGAAGGCTCGCAGCGTTTTTTATCTCGTTGTGAACTCTTTACTCTAGCAGAAAGCTTAGGCGGTGTTGAAAGCCTGATAGAACACCCCGCTATCATGACGCATGCATCAATCCCTGCGGCTGCACGAAAAGCATTGGGAATTGATGATGGATTGATTAGATTGTCGGTTGGAATTGAACATATTGATGATTTGAAAGCTGATTTGGAATATGCTTTATCTCTATAATTCGACGCTCTATGATCGTAGGTTGGGCCTTGGCCCAACCTTAAGTAGGGGTTCTAGCCCGGAACCGGCGAAATTTTCTTCAATCGTTCCAACGCCTTATGATTACCCTCTGCTTCATATTTTCATTTGAGCTTGGATAGTATTGCTCATCTTTGGCATTGGTGTCAAACAAATATAGCTGCAAATGTTTAGGTCTGGTTTTCTCAGGGCAGTCAGTGACTGGATACTTGTTGATGGTTTTGTCTGCGTCAAATATGTCTTTAAGCCAAGTGATTGCGGCAAGCCACGGGCTATCAGGTGCTATACTTGAGAACTCCCTCCAAAGTGCCTGATTGAAAATAATACACAGGCGTGCTTCCGAAAAAAACTCCTCAAAGTTATGATCTCAAATAAGAGTTTCCCATCGAAAGCTTTTGAGTTTGCATTTGTTTTTTCCGTAATTTAAACCAAGTTTTTACCAATTCCATAGGTTGGTTATATATCAACTCAGCTAGCGCAAAGAAAGATCATTAGATTGTTCTTTAGCCAATTCAATAGTTTCTATAATTTTGTTGATGATTTCCTTTTGACTAAGATTCATGGCATCAATAATTATTAAATCATTAGGTAGTCGATCTTTAATCTCTGTTGGAATAATTTCACCTCTATCGATATAAACAAAACGAAAATCCTGAGTTACTTTTTCCTCACCTAACGACTCCAATAGGCATTCTCTTAAACCTGATATGTGTGACAATCCTACACGCCCGAAAACAAACTCTTCATTCTCATAAGCGGTTGCCATTTCCCTATCTCTTATTGGTTGTAATGCCTCATATTCTTCTTCGGACAAGTGAAAAGCTGTTGCTGGTAAAGGATCAATAGCTTGCCAAGCAATTTTTTGTTCAATCAATATATCTAAAAAATTTTTTAATGCAAGGCCAATTTCTTGCCTAATATCATAAAGACTTGGGTTTTGCTGTTTATCTAGAGAATAAAAAACTGCGCAAACATTCAAATTTTTTCTAAGAGATTCTAATGTTACTTCGGTTGGCATCTCATCTAAAAAAGTATCATAACCCTGATCTTTAAGTTTAGGAAGTATTGCGCTAAGTATTTGAATTGTTATCAAATCAGCATGGTCTTCGCCAAAAATCAGTTTAGGAAAAGGCATTTAATAACTCCGCATATTTATTACGTTATAAAAAGTATAGCATATGGCTCTGTACACGACAAAACGTAATTATCTTCCCCGCGAAGACAAAAATTCATTTTTAATCAGGCACAATTCATCTCTTAAAATGAATCCAAGCCTCCGAAGACGCCTTTTTTTGAGCATTTAGAGTTAAATCAGCGCCATCAAGGACAGTACTCTTATGACTTCATTTACGACCAAACGACGAAGTAATTTGGCTGTCTTCAATTCTTTTTTCCATCCTATCCAGCTTAGATAATTGACAACTTTGAAATGCTAAATCTAGCTGAGTTTTTTTCTCCGCTTCTCGGTTGTTATTTGAACCATCCATGCCAAATACAATCGCAATATTACGTCGAAATCCTCTGCTTTTTTGGTCTTTTGAAAAATCCGAGTAAATTTTTCGGTATGTTTCACATTCGGATGTATCGTTCGTCTCTTTATTTGCAGTATCCATGTTTAGTGCTCCTGTACTAGAAAGTGGCTATTAATTTTAAAAGCATATTAGCATGTTCAATGATACTTGCAATCGTCTATAGTATTGCTAACACAGCTGTCGCATTAAAATTTGGTCAACCTGCCGTAGGTTGGGCCTTGGCCCAACAATCTAGCTATTAGATTTCGTTTTATTTGACGAAGAGTAAGAAATAAGATCAAATGCCACATTCAAATTTTGATGAGGTGGCACGATGCATGAGGTT
>CANJSM010000121.1 GCA_947477015.1 Legionellaceae bacterium | reverse complement strand
TTTATATCTTGTTAATGGCATTGTTGATGTTTCAATCGTTTACTTGGCGACAAGCGTTACTGGGCGTTTTTTTTGGAAGTTCCTTGTTGGCTATTACGTTTTCTCAAAGTTCTGTGATGCAGAGCGCCGTATATAAAGCGGTGGAAGACTGTCAATTGTATAAAAAAAGTGAAAAAGATACCTCCATTGGTTATCGATTCCAATTTCATGATTATGCGTTCAGCCTGTTTAAGCGTCATCCTTGGTTGGGTAATGGAACAGCTGCTTTCAAGCACATTTACCATGAAGAAAACCCCATTCCTGCTCGTGGTACGAACTTACTTGAGCCTCATAGTCAATATTGGTTGATAGCGTCTGAGTTTGGAGTCCTGGGGTGTGTTGCATTGGCGCTGTTTTTTATGTGCTTGTTTTTTGCTACTTGGCAATTAAACACGTTGCGACCGGTTGCCATGGCCATTTTACTGCCTTTTTTAATTGGAAATCTGTCTGACTCTTTGTTGTTTTATTCAGGAACCGGGTATTTCTTTATTTTGTTCATGGCGTTGTGTCTTGGGGAAGAAACAAGGAGCGATAGTTAACATCATGATAAAAAGAATATTTGGGTTTTTGCTGGCGTTCAGCTTACTGTCAGGATGCGTGACTTTACCCCCTAAAGACGTGAACAATATTTGCCATGTGTTTCAACAATACCCACACTGGAGGACCTCTGCATTGGATGTCCAACGGCGCTGGCACGTGCCGGTAGCGGTGCAAATGGCCATTATTCATCAAGAATCCAAGTTTAATGCCACGGCAAAACCACCTCGTACGAAATTGTTATGGTTTATTCCTTGGTCGAGGCCTTCTACAGCGTATGGGTACTCTCAAGCCTTAAATAGCACATGGGAATTGTATAGAAAATCAGATGGCAGCTTTTGGGCTTCGCGCGAAAATTTCTCGGATGGTGTTGATTTTATCGGTTGGTATGCGAATCAAGCGCACCGTCGGGCACATATTCCACGTGATAATGCGTATGATTTGTACCTTGCTTATCATGAAGGGGTAGGTGGGTATCAACGTAAAACGTACTTGCAAAAGAAATGGCTTATCCAAGTTGCACATAAGGTATCAGCTCGTGCACAAATTTATAAAGCCCAGTTGGCTAGATGTTATAAGTATTAGGATCTGTTGATCATTCATGTTCTGAAGCTCAACAGCCCCAAACATAATAGGGTTATTTTTCAGGAGTGTTTTAATGAAGTTGATGCGATTGGTGTTGTTAGGCGGTCCTGGTGCGGGTAAAGGTACACAGGCACTTAAATTGATGAAGTCATTTAACATACCGCAAATCTCAACAGGTGATATGCTGCGTGCTGCGATTGCCGCTGGAAGTGAGTTAGGTTTGAGCGCTAAAAAAATCATGGATGCAGGCCAGCTGGTATCCGATGATATCATGATTGGTTTGGTTAAAGAGCGACTAAAGCAAGATGATTGTAGAAAAGGATTCTTGTTAGATGGTTTTCCGCGAACTATTCCACAGGCTGATGCCTTAAAAAAGGCAGGCATTGATTTGGATCACGTGATAGAAATTGCCGTCCAAGATGACGAAATTGTGCAGCGCATCAGTGGACGACGTGTTCATCCAGCCTCTGGTCGGGTTTATCATGTGCAATACAATCCACCGAAACATGCAGGTTTTGATGATGAAACAGGCGATGAATTGGTATTACGTGACGATGACAGAGAAGAAATCATTCGTAAACGACTGGACATATACCATCAACAAACTGAGCCTCTTATTGAATATTATCAAGCGTGGTCTAATACAAAAGACGTGAAGGCACCAGCCTTTCATCGTGTATCAGGTGAGGGCAGTGTAGATACTATTTTCGAGCGCATTCAGTCAACGCTTGATAAAACACAAGACACTGCTGTTTTGAATGTGACTAGTCTAGAGTTTGAAGCGTTGATTGAACAGCATGACGTGGTTTTTGTTGATTTCTGGGCAACTTGGTGTGCGCCTTGCAAGCAATTCGCGACTATTTACGAACGTGTTGCAGCATTGCATCCCAACATTACCTTTGCCACCATCAATATCGAAAAAGAGCCGGAGTTGGCTGAAACCTTTAACATTCGCTCGATTCCTCATTTGATGGTCTTTAAACAAGGCATTGCGATTTATTCTGAAGCCGGGAGCATGCCTGAATCCACATTAAAAGAGTTGGTTGAGCAAGCGGCCGAAGCCGACGTGAGTTCAATACGAGAAGCATTGGATAAGGAAAACGAATAAAGGTAGGAGATATCATCATGGGTAGTGGCGATTGTCAATTTGATTCAAACTATGGAAGAGAGCCCAGTGCCTATAATGCACTGTTGATGCTTGCAGGTGTTGCTGTAGCAACCTATGGGTTAGCTCGGTTTTTTGAATCTAACAATACACTAGCGTTTGACAGTCGCCCTACTCGTATTTTATGTGGTTTGATCAAAGTGATTTTACAGGTGTTTCATACACGCAGTGACGATTTAGAGATCATTAATGCAGCAGGAGATGCCAAATTAATAGCAGTTGGCCCGCATCGAACGGGTTGGGAAGCCATGGTGATCGCTGCAAAAACAAAGGGTACCCCGCCGCGTTTTTTTGCGACAGATTCGTTTAATGCAATACCCGGTGTTGCATCATTTATGAATAGGTTTAATGTCATCACGATAGAGGCACTAGCAAAAGGACAACCAGGACAAACAGCCAATAGTCGTGCCCTTGATAAAGCTAGCGAAGCACTCCAAGATCATGGCTGTGTTGCGCTTTTTCCGCAAGGGGGTTTTTCTAAAATAGGTGAGGAGCCACGAAGGGTATATGATGGTGCCGCCAAACTGGCTATTCGCAATAACACGCCGATTCATGTCATCAGATTGGATGGTTATTGGTCTCTACAAAATCCAATCATTCCTGTGTTCATGCGAAACAATCGATATTATCGCGCATTTCTTTCTGCCTTCCATCTAAATAATGTTCGCGCAACGTCATGTGGAGTGATTGATCTGCATTTAAAGCCAGAAAATCAAGCGTTAACGGATGAGCAAAAAATAGAAGCGATCAATGCTCGCTTGTATGCTTATTATCGTTGTACCGAAGAGCTATCGGTTGAGCAAATTCATGCGATTGATACAGACATTGCTGAAGGGAAACATCTTCCGGTGTGGAGAAGTAAAGTAGAGCATGATCAGCGTGAGAAAGCGCTTAACTCTGTGGCACCGAATTAGGGTCTGTTGACAATTGGAATCACGACGTCCCGCGACGTAGGTATTCGGAAGATGAATTGTCAACACGCTCTAGGGTTGATGCCACGGCTGTCGCATTAAAATTTGATCAACCTGCCGTAGGTTGGGCCTTGGCCCAACAATCTAGCTATTAGATTTCGTTTTATTTGACGAAGAGTAAGAAATAAGATCAAATGCCACATTCAAATTTTGATGAGGTGGCACGATGCATG
>CANJSM010000120.1 GCA_947477015.1 Legionellaceae bacterium | reverse complement strand
TAACGCAGCAAGTGGTTCACGCGTTGTATTAATTACAGAAAAAGCTTGAGAATAAGGACTACTTTTATCCTCACGATCATATGGATATCGCAAAAGAATACTTGGTTGGCCTAGAGCGCAACACAGGGTGTTTAACAAAACAGTCGCTGTTCTACCATTCCCATTAATGAATGGATGAATGTCGACCAAGCCATAAAAAATGTCAGCAAGGACATGGGAAACAGAATCAATGTCGTTACGATCACATCTTTGTAATTTTTCAATGCTTTCTGCTGCATAAGCATTCATAGCCGATTCATATTGGCTAGGTAAAATGCAGATTTTCACATATTGGTTAATCAGTGCTTTTTCATCCGATGTTAATAAGCCCGTATGATAAGCAAGCTGTAATTTTTTCAGGGCTTCTATACCCAGTTGATTTATTTCTCCATGAGGCTCTACAACTATAGGTTCGATTTCAATCGATTCGTCGTCTCTTATCCTCATGAGTAAATGCATAAATGGAACAAATGTAGATAAATCAAGAGAGGGATAGTCTTTTTTGAGCATTTTACAAAATGAATCACATGAAAGGGTTGGTAGTTGTTTCGATAAATAGCCTCGAATAGGTAACATGATATCGACACCATCTTCCCACCGTAGCACACCATCTGTTGAATAAGATCCTGATGGTTTATTGTAAAATTGGAATATTGTTTTTGCTGCTTTTTTATGAATAGTTTTAATCCAGTGAGTGAATTGCTCAGGGGTAAGACGTTCAAATCCACTTTCTAATGCAGGTAATAACTCATTTTGAGCATAAATTAATGCTTCAAAGACATCTGCTTGTTGACCAACATAATTTTCTATGTAGCGGTGTTGAGCAATATCATCTCCATCGTTCATTCCAGGCATAGACTCAGGTTCTAATGCGTACACTAAAGCCGGATTGAAGCGTTTTAATGCATTAAGGCGAATTCGTGTCATTATGATACTCGATATGATTAAAAAATTATCGAATATTCTATCATAAACGATATAATATGTCCATTATTTGATCACCCATTTCAGTGAAATATTAATTTATAAACAGTTAGTAATAATATGTTTCGACAAATTGTTATGAATTTGAGCGCTTGATTGATAACATCTATCAACTTCGTCTCAATCCACAAATTTATAGTATTTTGTCTGCACCATTCTTAATATTTATCTATGATACTGATAACACACCCGCCAAGCCTCTATTGGTTTTGGTCAATATGCTCAAATCGTGCGGGTTTTTTTTACTCTAAAAAAAGATGTTTAGAACATGCCCGTTTTTAAAAAATCATCAACTAGTCCCTTCGAGCAAATTATCCTTCTTAAAAATAAAGGCTTAATCATTGCTGATGAAGCACAGGCTTTAGCCGATCTAAATGCCATCAGTTTTTTCAGATTAACCCCCTACATGGAATGGAAGGCAATACCTTCAATAATTGGGAAACAGGTGCTTTATCTTTCCTCTATCTGAGGCATTCAGTTTTATTTAAGCCCTCGAATTTTTCTGTCTGTATTGTATTGCGAAAGTGAATAAACAGCCCAGAGTGCTGCTGGAATCCAACCGATTAGTGTAATTTGTAATATCAAGCATAGGATGCCTGCGATCGGCCGTCCAATGGTAAAAAAAACGGTAAATGGTAAAAATATAGCTAGGAACAGACGCATTTTGCTTTCCCTTACATGCAATGAAATTGATTCTTTGATTGTAGTCGACTTTGACCATTTTTAAAATCACAGTTAGTAATGCCGACTTCGCTAAGGATGCAGGGGGTAAGGCTAATGTGTTTAATTCATGTAAAAATTTTTCAGCTCTTCGTCTGCGTCACTGTGAATGAATCCTCAGTGACGCAGCTGAACATGTGACAGCGGGGCATATTATGCGAGATGTTGAACGCTTGCGTAATCCTATGCAAATGATTACCAATTTTTTAGTCAAAAACATGAGTTAGATTTTTAACGTGTTGCAAATATAATAAGTTATATTTGTTATATATGCTATAATTAACATAAATGATAAGGTGTGGATGTGAAAATTATTATCACTCAATGGGCGCTTGATGCTTATCTTGAGTTAAAGCACAACAACGTATTTACTCAAACCTATTATCAAGAGCAATTAAGACCTGATGCCTTGTTGCTAGCCGATTATCCGAATGATCCAAAATTTGATAATGGAAAATTTTGGTCACCAGCTAAATGGAGTCAACAAATTATACCGGGTGGGTAATGGATGTGTACAGCTTCGATTGCCTGTTGCCATATTAAACAATGCCTATATATGCCAAGGGTATGTGAAGCGTGATGAAAAAACAGAAAAGCGAATGTTGGCAAAATTTAAAACGCACCTTCAGTTGCTTCAAGAGGAGCGATATATTAAATGTGGAGAACTAACATGAGAATGCATGCCTACAAAGATGAATCAATTTTCCATCTGACACCTGAGCAGGATGTTAGTTTGTTTTCTATTAGTCATACAATGCAAAAAGTGGGATTACCTTCAGAATTTATTTCCGCAGCCATTCGCACTGCATTGCACTACGAAGGGGTTGCTGATTTGATTTTCCTATGGAATAGCGAATCGGATATTAACGAGTGTAATGAAATCATTGCTGACATCCAAGAGCTCATTGATGACTGTAACCAACCTGAAAAAGAAGAATATCGTTATATTAAATTAAATGATCTGGAGCAGGTGAGGCAGCATATTCGAGAGTTCAAAGATGGTTTGTTGAAAATAGTAAATGATAAAGGTGGTATTAGTGAGCTATCGAAAACAACACATATCCCACAGCCTTCTCTATCACGTTTTTTTAATTCGAATGCTATGCCTCGCCGTAGTACTTTATTGAAAATTGCTGACGTGCTAAATCTTGATGCAGTGCGTATTAATATGCCATGGGTGGGATCTGATGAAATCGAACGCCACAAATAGCTGCAATCCCTCGCTTCGCTCGGGATGACGTGGGGAGTTACAATACTCACGAAATGGTGTTAATAATTGTTGTCTTGCTTCAGTGTTCATGATTAATTACCCCTGCAATATAGTAGTACGCTTATTATAGTTTTCCGATCTATCAATGCCCATATAAAAAGATATTTAAGCGAATTGATAATTTATGTAGTGAGGATTGTATGATATATTTTAGGTTTGATAAATTATAGAACATATTTTAGGATGCTGTGTTATTAGTTTGAAAATACCCCCGTAAATGGGACGGTCTCAAAATTATAGAGTTCATGTTTGGTGTGTTTTGTTGTTTATTAACATTAGAACTTATATTGAACAAATGGCTCGCGCAATCCCGTTTCTTTAGAGGCGTGTCAAGCGAGCGGTTTTCCTGCTATGGCCTTGGATTGCTTAATTTGTTTTTCTGATGGCGGTCTTCTTTGATTTTCGATAAATGCTTTTACTATATCCAGGCTAGCTCCACCACAAGATACAACACAATAACTTGGCGACCAGAAATGGACACCCCATAGTTTTTGTTTGATTGTATCCCAAAATTCTCTGCGCAATACATAGGATGATTTTCCCTTTAGTTTT
>CANJSM010000119.1 GCA_947477015.1 Legionellaceae bacterium | reverse complement strand
CTGGCTACGAACCAGAGGGTCGGAGGTTCAATTCCTTCCGGGCGCACCACTTATCTTAGTACAATCAATGACTTATGATACCTATCGAAAATCCTCAAAAGTCACTGTGACGAAAACATGCCTTAAAATCAAATGTTGTGGGGTATCTTGGGTCTTTCCCATTTGCGGGGGCACTTAATCTGCTCAACAACAGAGCAACCTAACACGAATTCTGTAATTTTCAAAATTTCTAAAACCATATGCTCTTCGTTGTATCAACTTCATCTTACGATGAAACCCTTCTGTTATTCCATTTGATTTACTAAACCTCCACATACAAGCAATCTCATCTTTCCATTTCTCAAACGTTTTACCCAGTGTTGCCAAGTGTTTAAACGGGCCCGAGCCCGAGCCCTAGCCCGTATTAGATCGATATTTTGCCCCGAGTCCAGTCAGGAGGTAAAAGCAGTTAATTAATTGTTCGGGAACCGGTTAAGATAATTGTCGCCTAATACATAGGCCCTGATTTAATTTGATGATATCCTTGGTGCCGCGGTAATGAGGCCGGGGAAAAGATTATTATTTGATAAGGAAATAATATGGCATGGCATTTTGAAATAAGCTGGGAAGTCTCTCATAAGCAAGGGGGTATTTATACAACTCTTATTAATAAAGCAGCAGCACTTTCTGAAAAATTCAAAAACCATTATTTTTATATGATCGGACCTTATATAGAAAAACAAGTTGATCCCTTATTTAAAGAATTATCAAAGCCAGAATGGTTAAGAAAAATAGATGAAAATCTAGGGCTACCCCTCGCACACTATGGTATTTGGAATATTCCAGGAAATCCTGCAGTTATTTTATTAGACTTTACAAGCGCTCTTGAAGATGAAAACAAACTCAATGACATTTTAAATCCGTATTTAAATGTCGACAATCAATCTTATTTTTTCCCCATACCCCCTGAGATTCAAAAAGAAGTTGCGTTCGGCGTAATATTAACCAGATTTTTAACCATTTTCAAAGAACAAAACCCAGACGAAAACTTGTCCATTGAATTTCATGAATGGCAATCGGCTTGCGCCTTGCCATCGCTATATCAAGAAAGGCTCGCCGAGTTCATCTCATTCACGACTCATGCAACACAATTGGGCAGAATCGCTTCTAAAGTATCACCGTTTTTTCTCAAAGATTACGACATCAAAACATCGCCGCAATGGATGCAAACAAATCAATCATTAAAGCACATCATTGAAAAAAAATCAGCCGAACAAGCGGATCAAGTGGTTGTAACCAGCTCAATATTATTCCAAGAGGTACAGAACATTTTACAGGTCACTCCTGACAAAATTATCCCACCGGGCATCAATGTCAATGCACTACAGCGTTCAGAAAATCTTGTGGGGAATAGGGAAAAATTACACGGTTTTTTACAGTCGAGATCATTGATTCCAGCACAAAACTCTGAACAAATACATTTCAAGTTACTCATCGGAGCAAGACATGAATTTCACAATAAGGGATTTGATGTCACGTTAAAAAGTATTGCGCTCTTAAATCAAATCATTCGACTTGAACAGCTGCCATGGAGGGCAACATTGATCATCGTTGCAAGTGGATTCTACACCAAATCACACGAAGAATTGTCGGCGAAAACCAAGACCACAGCTTCGTACAAATGGCTCCTCAGTGATCAGTGCATCAGCACAGATGATGATATAGTAAGGACCATTTTAAACTACAATCTTGATGACCGTAGCAATCCGATTAATGTATTATATTCACCGCGGTTTATTTCTAAAAAGGATGGGATGCCTTTTGATTATTTAGGCTTGGTTTCCGCTTGTGACTTAGGCGTTTTTCCTAGTCTGTATGAACCATGGGGATATACAGGTCTTGAGGCCCTTGCATTCGGCATACCTGTTATTCTTGGAAAACAGTCGGGTTTAGGAGATTATTTTTTACAACAATATGCCAACCCATCTAGTGCGGGGGTTTTTCTACTTGATCGGGAAAACATTGACTTAACTCGTCAAGCGAAAACACTTGCTAATCTGATACTGCAATTTTTCAAACATTATACTGAATATAAAAAAAATGCAGTCAAATACAGTTCACAGGATATTAACTTGCTAGATTTCTCAATGTTATTAAATGAAAGTAAATGTTTGCCATGAACGTTGAGAGAAAAAAATCACGCAATACTGCTCAATTTATAACTACATTCATGATGACTCAATGGAGGCAGCAACTTTCCTTACTACTCTGTGTTATTTGTATTGCCGTATTTGGTGCAATATATCCCTATTTTTTCAAACAATTGATCAATGAAATAAGCCACTATCAACCCAATCAACACATGCAACCTCTATATCTTTCGGCAGCAGCCATTGTTGTTGTTTGGGGGCTCTCTGAAATGCTACTTAACCTACAAGATTATATTGCTATCCATGTATTTCCTTCTTTTAAAACGGCTATTCGGCAAGCGCTACTTGAGCAAACAATTCATCGACCACTAGGGTCATTTTCGCAAGATATGACCGGGGGAATCACAAGCCGCATAGCCAGTGCTCCGGAAAACGCTGCTAACATTCTATCGATATTTATTTTTAATTTTATATCCACAATCATTACGCTAGCATCTTCTTTTGTGCTCATATTCTCAGTCGGATTCAAATACATTTTCGTGCTGATTGCTTGGGCATGCGTACATCTTCTAATCGCTTACAACTATAAAAACCAGATTCGTGCTTTGTGTGAAACTCATGCAAAAACACGCTCGCAGCTTTCAGGAACCATTTCCGATATCTTGACAAACTTGCCTAATATACACGTCTTTTGCGGATGGAAAAACGAAAGAGATGTATTTACAAACGTACAATCCATAGACTCTGGTCAGGAAAAAAAGACAATGAGGGGTTTTTTAGGCATAAAATTTTATCAAAGCATATCCCTTCTCATTTTATTTTCAGCGATTGTATACAGCTACATGACTGACTGGTCTCACCACAAAATTTCACTGGGTGATATTACGTTAATCATGATGCTGACTTTTAATATTATTGGCTGTATTCGCAATGTCAGTGGAAATTTCAATTCATTTATAATCGACATAGCCAACCTAACCGAAACCCTGAATTATTTATTTCCCTTTGAAGCGTCAAATTTAAAAAAAAACGCTAGTTTTTCTTACGCATCTGATGCTTTAGATCATGATTTAAAAACCAACGCATTAAGAGTGCCACCTAAAAAAATTGTATTTAAAAATATTTACTTTCGCTACCCATCTGCTGAACCCTCTTCGTGGATATTAAACAATTTTTCTCTGGAAATTGCGCCCGGTGAGCACATTGGATTAGTCGGCCTTTCTGGCGCAGGGAAAACAACACTGTTAAAATTACTGCTTGGGCTCTATCCATTAAACCAAGGTGAAATATTGATCGGAGGAAAAAACATCGAACTCCTCTCTCCATCTGAACATCGGGACCATATCAGCCTTGTACCGCAAGACCCTCTTTTTTTTCATCGCAGCCTTGCTGATAATGTACGTTACAGTAACCCTGATGCAAGTCATCAAGACGTCCTTGATTCGTTGTCGTTAGCAAACTGTATTGACATT
>CANJSM010000118.1 GCA_947477015.1 Legionellaceae bacterium | reverse complement strand
TTGTATAAAATCTCCTTGAGCGCACAGGTTAGATCTAATAACTGTATTTCGACAAGGATTTTTTCTGCAACTGTGGATTTTAATACGTTATTGTTGGGCCAAGGCCCAACCTACGGCAGGTTGATCAAATTTTAATGCGACAGCCGTGACAGATAGTATGGGTATATACCCATTCTACCCAAGTCCCGCTGCTTAAATAATATAGTCCGCAACGAATGGGATTATCTGATCGGCTTGAGAGCAAGGAGGCATATTCGTTCACTTGTTCACGGTGATGTGTTTGGGTTTTGCTGTCTTCTCGGCCGGTTTTGAAATCAATGATCCATCGCACACCTTGGTCGACAAATGTTCTATCAATGATGCGAGTAGCCACTTCTCCTCGTTCACGCGTTAGCATGGCGTATTCATTTTGCTCGTTATCATGTGCTTTAATCAGCCATTGGCCAATGGGGTCGTTGAATAATTGCGTCAATTGTTGTTTTAATAGTTCGAGTGCTGAGGACAATTCATCTGCATTAAAACCCATTGCTTTTAATGAGTAACGAGCCATTGTCCATGGAATATCTTGGAAGCTAGCCGGGTGATTATCACAAATCCATTGCAGTAACTCATGCCCCACGATGCCAATTAAACGTGGTGTATTGTTGGTATTCACGACTATTGCTGAGGTATTTGATTCAATCGTCGGTAGTATTGGAGGATTTTGATAATGACCAATAGGTAGGTGGTACAGGGTTGGGTATGGTTTAGGATTTAAGTGTTGTTCTTCGGTGAAGTCAACGTCCTTTTCACTCGCAATAAACTCCTGATTGATCAATAAACTACGAAAGCTGCCTTGGCGAGCGGTTTCTTTACCGTCAAACAAATACAGGCGTTTTTTTGCGCGAGTGACTGCTACGTAAAAAAGACGTTGTAGCTCGTAGTTGTCTTTTTGTGCGTCGAGTTTGCCGAGATAATCATACAACAAACACTGCTCCTGGTGTGCGGCTTTCATGGGGGAGAGCAGCAGTAATTCGCCGTGCTCATTTGTTGGAAGGGTCAACCAACGCAGCAAAGGTGTGTCTCTATTGGATGATTTGCCACTTAAGCCAGGTAAGATCACGCAATCAAATTCAAGGCCTTTGGATTTATGAATGGTCATGATTTGTAAGCGTGAAGGGGCTACTTTTTTTGAATATAAGGCGTTAAATTCATCCTTAAACAAGGCCATATCAGGGAGCTGTCCTTCTTTTTCGAATCGCTCCAATAACAACCAATATTGTTCAAGATCATCTTGTTCACTAGCGCTTAATATTGAATTCAAATGCAGTTGTTGCAAGGTTGAAAGGATCCAGTCTACTAAACTTTGCTGGTGACGTTGAGTGAGTGCTGTATGCAGGACTGTGTAGACAAATTGAGCGCGCAGCTTGCCATCGTCCGAGAGATCAATGATCTTGTCGAGTTGAGATAGCGCAAAATAGATGGACTGTTTTTTGGCATGATTGGCAATGCAGTGCAGATCAGCCAAAGATAAACCACACCATGGGCTGCGCAGCAAACTCAGCCAAGCTAATCGGTGGGCAGGCATGAGTAATGCTTGGGTTAATGACCACACGTCTCGTAAATGAGGTAGCTTGGCCAAGAGATCAATTTCAACCCCTTGAAAGGGGATTTGATGTTCTCTTAATAGCTGAACAATATCGGATAATTGACTGCGTGAACGCACTAAAATGGCAATTTGATCGGTTGGATGCGCGTCTAACTCGTCTGTTATAAGGCCTACGATTGCTTGTGCTTCTTCTTCTCGAGAAGCGTACTGAAAGGCGCAGACCTTGCTGTGTTCATCCGCTGGTTTGACATTGACTGAAGCATGAAAAGACACGGCCCCTGATTCAATGTCATCGGTAACAGGAAAAATAGATTTAAATTGAGTGTTTACCCAGTCCACGACCGTTGCTGTTGAGCGAAAATTGCAACTAAGTTCTAGGGGAATGAGATTGACCTCACCAATGCCTTGTTCCCTGGCGCGCAAAAACAACCCTACTTCAGCCGCACGAAACCGATAAATGGATTGCATGGGGTCGCCGACTACAAACAGGGTTTTGCCATCATTGGGTAGCCAACCGTGGACTAATTTTTGCAAGAGTTGAAATTGTTGAATCGAGGTATCTTGGAATTCATCGACTAAAATATGATGAATCCTATTGTCCATATACAACGCTAAATCAGTAGGATTGTCTTCCTCTCCTAGCGCTTGCAAGGCTTGCTGAGAAATGGCTGAAAAGTCCACCTGATTGTGCTCACTAAACACCATGTTCAGGTGGGCCGCCAAAACAGGCAGTAGCGTAAACAGGGCTTGAAGAACACGCCATTGATCCTTGTCATAGTGTGGATCAGGCAGCTGTTTAATGCGTAATAAGGCGTCTAGAAAATCAGGTGATTCACTGAGTTCAGTCAATAGCGCTTTACTAGCGGCTTTCAGTGCATTGTATTCGTGATCTGGGCATTCGCCACGTTTTAAGCCAACGTGATGATCAAAGGCTTTTCGCAATTTATTGTCTGTCGTTAAAATCAGTGCAGCAAGGCTTGCAGCCATTTTTCCATCGAGCTCATCGAACGCATACCAGTCACGTAGGCGATAACGTGGTGAGTCAATTTTGCTCTCGATACAAGCGACCTGTTGTGCTAAGGCTCTTAACTCTTTTGCACACTCATGCGTTAACGTTTGTCGAAATCGTTGTAATTCATGTTGTTCAATCCAGTGTATCGCTTGTTCATACTGTGCTTTGTTTTGTGTTTGAGCCGAATAAAGGGATGGCAGCCATTGATCACGTTGTGAGAGTAGGTGAGTGAATAAAGAGAGCAAATGATCTTGCTGATTATCCAAATGCTCCAAGAGAATTTTTATGGCTGGTTGATAAGGTTCTTGCTCAATCGAAAAAGCAAGGCATGCGCGTGCGGCTTCAAGATAATGCCCGCGTGGTTTGTCACTGATTTGTGCGTAATGAATTTGTTTTTCTTGTAAGGGGATGGCTTGCGTGAGTGTTTGACAGAGTGAATCAATCGTGATGACACGTAAGCGCCCAGGTTGTTGCAGCAAATCCCAAGCCAGTGTTTTGTCTCTTGATAAAGCAGCTGCAGCATGATCATAGGTTTGTTGTTGATGCGCCGACTCAGCTTTTGCGCCAGATGCTACCTGTTGCATGGCATGTAAAATCCGCTCACGCATTTCATTGGCCGCTTTTCGAGTAAAGGTAAGGGCAATGATTTGTTCTGGCGCACTCACCATGCTTAATAAGCGAAGATAACGCTGGGTGAGAATTTCTGTTTTACCTGATCCAGCTGGCGCTTGCACAATGAATGACTGCGTTGGATCGGTGGCTAGGCTACGTTGGTGGCTATCATTCAGCATGGTGTATGGCTCTCAAGAATGACGTAATTATCTGCCCGTCATAAGGACGATGAGTATAAACTTATCGGTTAAAAAAGGATATAACACTCACTAAAGG
Organism: Legionellaceae bacterium; assembly: GCA_947477015.1. Classification (GTDB taxonomy): domain Bacteria; phylum Pseudomonadota; class Gammaproteobacteria; order Legionellales; family Legionellaceae; genus DDPF01. Next base: position 176 of record CANJSM010000118.1, on the reverse strand, counting down.
GCGCACGGCTGTCGCATTAAAATTTGGTCAACCTGCCGTAATGAAATGGACCCATTCTCCTAACATTCGGCTTCGTAATGAGCCATGATTAGATTGTGACATTTAATCAAACAAGGAGAGGGGTCCATGAACGAGATTACTATATTAGGCATTGATTTGGCAAAGAATACTTTTCA
>CANJSM010000117.1 GCA_947477015.1 Legionellaceae bacterium | reverse complement strand
TCTAGCGGCCTAGGACACTGCCCTTTCACGGCGGTAACAGGGGTTCGAACCCCCTTGGGGACGCCATTTAAAATGTCGTTGTTGTAGAAGTAGTAAAGAAGTTACTTGATCCAGGTCCCCATCGTCTAGCGGCCTAGGACACTGCCCTTTCACGGCGGTAACAGGGGTTCGAACCCCCTTGGGGACGCCATATTGGCTCTTTTATAATCTTTCAAATATCGTTCTAGTATTAAACCCAAACAAGCGTTCATGCATTCGATACGCGTATTCATCAGTCATATTCGCAATATAATCACAAACCACACGAAGAGCAGCCTGTTCATCGATTGCCTCACGAAACAATGCACGATTTTTATTATCCAATAAACTGCTAGGATTTGAGCTAATGGCTTCAAACAAACGCTGTACGACGGTTTGCCCCCCATACTCAAACGTGCGCGCCTCTTGCGAATCAATGACATGCCGATAGATACATTGCATCAAGTAGTTTAACAAAGCCATGGCCTCAGGTATCAAAGCCACGTTGTATTTCAGCAACCGATTATCAAATGCTTCATTCATCACTTTCACTTCAGTGGCCGTGATAAAATAATTCACCATCTCCCCTATGGCTTGTTTGCGCACATGCAGGGCCTGATCAAACAATGAATCCAATAAGTGATCTTGATTTTTGTTCAGGGCGGTGGCTGCGAGCAACTGCTTAAATTCAGGCGTATCAAGATGCACACGATGAATTAATCGCAAATGAATCGCATCTTCAAGATCATGCACACCATAAGCTATGTCATCCGCAATATCCATGATGGAGCAATCGAAACTATGATAAGCCGCCTTACCATGCTGATTGCTTGAGGATTCTCTGGCTAATGTCTGAAATATTTCTCGGTCTGCCTCACTAAAAGGTGCTAACAACCAATCCACTTCCGTTTGTTCACAATCAAAATAACCTTTCGGTGGCAGCCAATCATTAATACGAATGGTGCGATTGAATGACTCATTCACAGAAGGCAATTGAGTGGCGACCACTCGCGACCAGCTCACAGGGTACTTTAGAATGCCCAGCAAAGCTCGACGCGTTAAATCAAGGCCGTAGGCGCCGTAACTGGTTTCAACTTTAGTTAACAAGCGAAGGGTTTGCGCATTGCCTTCAAACCCGCCGTGATCGCGCATCATGTAATTTAGTGCAACTTCGCCGCCATGACCAAACGGTGGATGCCCAATGTCATGCAGCAAACAAATCACACTCATCAAATCGTCATCTGGCAATAAACCTGACAAACTATTTTGTTGATGCGTTAAGGTGAAATGTCGAGCAATGCTGCAACCAATGGAGGAAACTTCTAGCGAATGCGTTAACCGTGTCCGGTGAAAATCTCCTTCATCGGTACCTAAAATTTGTGTTTTACGCTGCAACCGCCGAAAAGCAGGACAGTGAATCACACGCGTGCGATCCCGCTCATACGGTTCACGATGATCCTGATTACCCCGTTGATGTGTTTGACCTGAACGACGATGAGTCCACATAAAAAAGCCTTTTAATAAAAACACAAGAAACCTCTCGTCATATTGACGGAATTTGATGTATTTGTCAGTAGAAGATTGCGCACCTCTTTAATTTTTTTTACCAAACAGCTTTGTCTTAAAAGGATTATTCAGTAAAATAACCCTATGCTATCCATCTACTAGAGCCTCCCATGTCATTTTTTCGTTCAGCACAAGCAAAACGCATTGCAGAGAAAGCCCTATCCTTTGGCACCATTTATATAGCCGCCGGGCTTTTGGTGAATGCTCATGGACCGATCATTGGATCTGTATGTGGTCTGTTTCTTGCCAACCCCCGCCCTCATCCCAAGGATAGTGTCTCTAATTTGCTTTCGGGTGGGGAAATAAAAACTCAAGGCACACATTGCGATTATATAGAAATAGGTAATAAAATCGCAGGACTCTGGTTTCGCCCTCATCAAGCCCCAGCAGTCTACAAAGAGTTAACCCAATCTGTAGTGTCCAAACAACCGCCGTCACCTTAAATAACGCACGGCCGGGACGATCAAAATGTCGAGTATTATTTGTTACCAGTATGGCGCCTGTAGACAGTGAGTGAGCGGCAATCATCATATCCATTTCACCAATACCCAGCCCTTCTTGAGGTCCTGGACATTGGACAATTTTTAAAAATTGACGTACTGCAAGATGCAAGCGATTTGTTTCAGGTAGCTTCTTTAAACCATATAGCAATTCGGCTTGAGTCATGCCCTAAAGTTTATTTGAATTCAGCAGATAACATAGATCAAAGGGATCAAACGGTTTGACCTAAGAAACCGAACCATAAGGACGATATCATGTTGACGCAAACTAAGATGATATGTATTTCTTTGTGCATGGTTAATCTGTCGGCCTGTATGACATCAGGCCAGCATGACTATGTTTCTAATCAGCCCTATGACTATCAAGCGACACCACTTTATCCTGAAGGATATGAAAACACAGTGGTATACACCACTGATTCATATAATACTCCACAAGGCATGCAAACACCCAATAACTACCCTGTTGCAATAAAACAATCCCCCGTTGCATCAAAAGACATGGATAAAGCATGGGTCACCAGCCAAAGTCCAACAGGTTATACCATTCAAATGTCAGAGAATGAAAAAGCATCTTATGTCGCACAAGCATTACAAAAAGCACCGAAAAATGAGCGCATGGCTGAAGTGAAATATAAACAGAATGGTAAAGATTATTATAAAGGATTGTACGGTTCGTTCCCCGACGCTGAATCAGCCACCAAAGCCTTGGAGGCGTTGCCCGGTGATATTAAGCAAGCAGCTCGGATTGAAACATGGGGAACTGTTCAGCAAAGTCTTGTTGAGTAAGTTAAATGCTAGTTACACCGCCACAAAGGTCACCAACACTTTTGTCACTCCAAGTGTTGCGGTTCGTTCAGCATTAAACTGTTTAATCGAAAAGGCGTAATTTTGGCGAACAGACCATAACCAAGTCACAAAAGCATTGTAGGGTACTTGATCAAAAGACAATTGAATATCACCCGTTCCCATTTGTTGCAACTGATAAGGAAACGCGTGAAAAGATGTGGATTTCAGTTGTTCAGCCAGTACACTTAACAGTTTGCTGTTACTCAAGGTTTTGGGTGTTTTGAGGATATTGTGTTGCTGACGTGCTTGCTGCATCCACATCAACGTATCTTGTTTTTCATGCAGTTCATTTTTTTTATCATTTATTGAGCGAATTAATGGTGCATACAACAAACTATATATAACAAATAATATGAAAAAAATGCCACCTAAACCCAACATCTTTTGCTCACGTTCATTTAAACTGTCCCAATAGGCTTTCATGATCTCAACTCCAATGTGGCAGTCACGTGCTGATCTTGAGATGACGCCTGGGTTTGTGTCACTTTGACTCCAGCTTGTTGCAATCGAAGCTGTAATGCATCAAGCGCTGCAAAGTCTTGCGCTATCAACGTCACAGCCAACATTTGATTTTGATAGCGCAATTGTTCGATTGTAAACTCACCTGGTGTTATGGCCTTAGCTAAAGTGTTTTCAAGCTGCCATAAAGAGCCATCTTGACCGGTTCGCCCTTCTTTGAGTAACTGCTTCACCCTAAACATAGGGCTTATTACAAGACGTGCTTGAGGAAAAAACTCACGATAAATCACGGCAATTTTCTCATCGAGCGCCATAATTTGCTGAGTTAAATGATGTGAAACAAGTGCATTCATGACAAAAACACTGACAACCCATAACCCCACCAAGGCAGCAAGGGTCTGGTACCCGCGTCGGTTAACTGTGTACTGGGTGTTATGTCGTAACGCACCTTGACACAAATTCATCGGTTTCGCGGTAAACAAGCGT
>CANJSM010000116.1 GCA_947477015.1 Legionellaceae bacterium | reverse complement strand
GCTGTCGTAATCCCTTGTATCACCTATGTAAAACTTGAGCTTATCGTTACTAAAGGCAATGCGCATGTCCTCCTGCTTCTTCTCGTCTCGGCTGAGGATGCGTATCTCGCGCACGTCGGTCAACAGGAATCGCTTGAGCACAGTGTTTCCGAACGAACCCGTACCACCAGTTATCATTAGCACTTTGTCTTCAAACATAATATTTCCCAACTCCCGCAGATTCAAATTTGAAGTGCAATTTTGATTAACGTGTAGATGGGTCAGAATGCGTGAGCATTTCGCCCCATCAACCGCCAAGTCGAAGTTGCCCAATGAACTACACCCATCTGACCCAGAACGAACGTTACCAAACTTATATTCTCAGTAGCGCAGGCCATAAACAGAGAGAGATCGCCGAATTGCTTAACCGCCACCTGTCGACCATCGGCCGCGAACTGGCCCATAACAGGGGCTTGCGTGGTTATCGCCCTTTGCAGGCACAGCAGCGGTAGCGCGGTCCGGCAATAGCCTCAATGCGCCGCGCATCGCCCGGCAGTCTGGGCGGCGGTTAGAGAACAAATTCTTCTCAACACAACCCCGAGCAAGTCGCTTCCCGCCTTCCAGTCAGCCATGAGACGCTCTACCAGCGTATTTATGCCGATAAGCGTGAGGGAGGCGACTTATGGCGCAACCTTCGCTGCCAGAGGCAACGCCTTAAACGATATGCCTCCGGGCAGAACCGCCGCGGCAAGATTCCGGAACGGCGGCCGATTTCACAGCGTCCGGCTAGCGTCGAGTTCCGTTGCCGTATCGGCCACTGGGAAGGCGATACGTTGATCGGCACCAGCCACCAGTAAGCCATCGTAAGCCTGGTCGAGCGCAAGTCCGGCTTTTGTCTCTTGGCCCATTGTGCGCAGCAAGACCAGTGAGGCGGTCAGGGATGCCATTGTGCAGTCGCTCGCTCCGTTCAAGCACGCGTCTGCACGCTGACCTTCGACAACGGACTGGAGTTCGCCCGGCACAGAGATATTGATAACGCCCTCAATTCCACATCTTACTTCGCTGAACCCTACGCGTCGTGGCAGCGTGGAACCAACGAAAATACTAACGGTTTGGTGCGTCAGTACTTGCCCAAGTCCAGACCGTTTCATACCGTGACTGATGGCGAGCTTGCCATGATAATGTGCCGTTTGAACAACCGTCCTAGCAAAAGCCTGAACTGGAAAACTCCTCATCAGGTATTTATGCAATCATTCAATAGCGTTGCACTTCGTGATTGAGTCCGCCTCCTTTACTTACGTTCATTTGTCTGATTAATTCGGGCCAATCAGGAGCTACATATCCAGTCTCCAATCGAAAACGTTCTGCGTTGAGCGAACGGTCAATCACGAGAGTATCATCAGACACAACTTCGATTGATTTACAATAAGACTGAGCAATTAATTTCAACAAGTCGTACTTTGAGATGGGCACTCCCGCAACATGGTAAAGCCCACGCATGTCTTGCCTCGGAATAACGAGCTCTTTGATAACCCGGGCTAACTCCACTGTCGTTAGCCCCGAAAATACAGCCCTCGTAAATCCACGACAACTAACCTGTTGAGAAAGAAACCAGTTAAGGAGACCGTCGGTGCTTTGCAGCTCATGTCCAATTGTTGATGTCCGCAATGTAATCGCATGAGGATAGTTTACTTCACCCAATGCCTTTGACTTTCCATAAACATCCAAAGCATCAACAATGTCCGATTCACTATAGTTACCCTTCTTACCTGAAAAGACGCAATCAGTGCTTATATGTATCAATCGAGCGCGAACAAGTTTGCAGTACGCCGCAAGGCGATGCGGAAACAGCGTGTTCATTGATATGGCGATCAGCGGGTCATTTGCTGTTGGCTGGTGCTTGGTTAAGCCTACACAATTTATGACCACATCTGGTTGGGATAAATCAAGAACTCTTACTAGAGCCTCTGGCTGCTCAACATCAACACCAGCAATAAGTTGCTGGGCAAAATCTGGTGAGAATGCCTTCTTGATACCAGCGTGGCGGACGCTCCCAAAAACGTCCCACTCCGTCCCCAGACAGAGCTCCACAAAAATCGTGCTGCCGATTAACCCACTCGCTCCAAGTACCAAAACCTTCATTTCAGTTCAATCCTTACCAAGTTGAAAAAGCACCGAAAAATAAGTTACCTAAATTAATTAAAACCTTAATTACGTTTTAGTGAATTCGATGCCGTCAGGAAAAATAAAAAAAAGAGTGCATTAGGCCCAAACATTAGCCCTTTCGTATTTAGTATTAGCACACACGCAAAAAACATAAGTCTGCGAGTTGTATCAAATGGCGTAAGCGAAATCAAAGATACAATAAAAGCCAGGTACAGAGCAATAAATATAATACCACCGTAGTTAAGCATTATAACCCAACCAATATCGGAAGACAAGATGATATCTGTGTCGGGAAGTAAATTTACTCCTGCCCCGAATAACAGATCAAGAACAGTTCGCCCCTCGTAAAGTAGATGCTCATCGAGAAGTGTAAACAACGTAAGAGTAAAACCTGTCGCTAGCTCACGCGCGAATCTCGGAAAAGCTATTTCGACTAACAGTTGAAAGTCAGGGAATTGACTATATATAATAAAGAGCGACGCTAAAGCCAACGAAACTCTAATAGTATGTTTTGCATAAAATATAAGTGACAAAACTGAAATAGTGGTATTAGCAATCTGCGCCCCAATTATAACTGCTTTATACAGACGACTTCTGATAATCAAAATTGCAATGATCGCGGTGGTTATTGGCGCAGTAAAATTTAACTCAGACCCAACGCCGAACCCTCGCTGGAACATATTAAACTCTAAAAGATTTACTGAATCCTGCATTCCAAATATTGAGTAAACTATTTCTTTTGAATTAGGACTTAAAAACAGGAGGGCAAAAAAAGCCATCTGAAATGATATACAAAATATTAAGGCAACATTAAGTCGATCAGTCCTACCTCTCGAAACCATATGCTCAACTGCGTATGCGCAAGCTGCAGAAATTACGAGTAAACTTAATAATCTGACAGAAAAGAGATTTCGAATAGTAGAACCAGGCCCAAAATAAGCCAGATCGATTAGTAAACTGTAACAAAAAACCATACCAGCAATAATTAGAAATTTACGCAAATTAGGATCTATTGACTTAACCCCTAACACTCCCTTCCGAACCAGCAATGTCAATCCGAGCAAGCCAACCGGAAAATTTAGCATCGCCAAAGGATCTCCTAATGCCACACGATAGAGGCAGAAAAATATAAGCACTCCCGACAGAGCGCTCTTAGTGTAACTTATAAAAATATTCAATTTTAATTCCCGGTTCCGCTTTACTTAATATAATGCACCTCGTTGATTCGCCCATCGGTAAAGCAAACAAGAAATTGACCTCAATGTGGAAGAACACAGCCACCCAAAAAAACAGCTAATAAATTTAATATTTCCAAATATGTCTTATCAATTATATTTTTTGAATATATTCGGCATCTTTGAATATTTATGGGCTATAAAAAGATCCGCTGATTTTCCAAAAGATGGAATTGTCCTTGATCTGATTAATACATTGAGTGATTTTTTGAAATAGCCTTTCAACTTTATGGCATCAAAAATAGCGACAAATAAAGACCTAAGTCCAATGATGGATCTGTATTCGGGAAAACGAGCTATAAAGTCGAGCTGCGCATTGCATGTTATAGTTCTCGTATTGACATTAGCTACAGAGCCTGTAGACACCCCTGCTGAGTGTAATCTATAACAACCCAAAACCGCTTCAAGCATTAAGCCCTGATTATTGCCAATTATTTCAACTGACAGCATCCAGTCGATAAGGGTAATGTCACGCGTATGCACGTAACGATTAGTTCGACGGTACATTGTCGAGCTGTGAG
>CANJSM010000115.1 GCA_947477015.1 Legionellaceae bacterium | reverse complement strand
TTGTATAAAATCTCCTTGAGCGCACAGGTTAGATCTAATAACTGTATTTCGACAAGGATTTTTTCTGCAACTGTGGATTTTAATACGTTATTGTTGGGCCAAGGCCCAACCTACGGCAGGTTGATCAAATTTTAATGCGACAGCCGTGTCATGATGGTGATTTAGGCGGACTGAGTTCAGAAGTACTGATATACTCCCTCATATATTCTTCAAGCTTAATAAACAAAGGATGTTTATAATACTTCACTTGATTAGGGGGCAACCCCAACTGCAAAGCCGTATTTATTTTATCTTTAAAATAGGGTTCAAGATCACTGATCAGAACTCGTAATTCATGCATTAACTCGGAGACTGGTTTCTCTCGTTTAAAATAACTCCATATGCTGCAGTCTCGCTGCAAAAGGTGATCCATTAGACTGTTAAACTCAGTTTTAATTAAATTCGTATCATTACTGATGAGTGCCATTGAGAATGTTTTAGCGTCCTGATTGGACAAGAGCTTAGTCAATTTTGAGGCAAGCAGGGTATGGATTGTTTGCTCATCAAAAATCATCATAGACTGCTCTGCCGTTAACACTTCGATTACTTCAACAAAGTCTCTTATATTTTTAACGAAACTAGATAGCCTATCTTTCATTATCTCAAAAATAATCGTACGGTTTGTCGGTGAAATGCCTCTAAGAGTTTCATTAAAAACGCTCGAGCTATTGAAATAGGTAAGAAGATCATTTTGTAATCCATCCCAAAGCTCCTTAAGTTGCTCGTTAGAAAGCTCACCTTTTGGTCTGTCTGAACGCAGCAAGTCACTATGAAACAGGTCTGCTAACACAAAGTTTGCTGAGTTAATCTTTTTTGATTCTTTAAACAGAGGAATAAACTCATCTGTAGAGTAAACTTTTGCAAGACTATCACAAATTCTTTCTTCTTTTTTCATAAAGCCAGGTATTCTATCCAACATGCTTTTTAAATAGATCACCTTTTGTTCAGTGCTTAAATATTGAATTAAATCTACAAAATTTCTTACTGATTTAAATTCAAAATCAGGCAACTTATTCATCAAAAAATTAATTAAAAAAACACCTTTATCAGGTAACAAACTGTAATTCACAGCTACATAATCTTCAGGTGAGTCAACGATGCAAGGTAATTGCTCTTTAATGTCGTCAAAAAGGATGACCCGTTGTTTTTCTGGAAGGTATTCAAACACGTCATTTAAGTCAGCTGCTGATTGAATCATACTGGCTAAATCAGCTTGTTTGAGGTCAAATATTTCCATGCGTTGCTCTGAATTGAGATGTTCAAGAATGTTTCGAAAATCACGAGCTGAGTGAATCATACTGGCTAAATCAGCTTGTTTGACATCAATTATTTCCATGCGTTGATCTGAATTGAGATGATCAAGAATGTTTCGAAAATCACGAGCTGAGTGAATCATACTGGGTAAATTCGCTTTTATGACACTATAAAACACGTCTCTTTTTTTATCATCCAAATTTGTAAAAGCCAGTTCTACTTCTCTTGCTGTGTGAACAATACTCGGCAATCGATCCTGCAACACATCCAAGAGTTTATGACCATTCTCAACATTCAACCAAAAAAGTAAAGCAACTAAGTCATAGGAGGTTTTTATTAAAGGAGGCCATACAGTCCTCACCGTGTGCTCGTTGTGTTGTTCTTTGAGCACGTCACCCCAATATGATTGTCTTGATTTTAATCGAATCGAGTCAAGTTCATCCATACGATCTTCTAGCTCTTGTTCTGAATGTTTTGATTGTATAGTAGGCTTCTCACCTGGGTTATCCATTAATTGTTCTATCCCGGTACGTAGCTGACTCATGAAACTCACCAGCTGCCTATCACTCATCTGCTCAGATTCCTCCACGTCAACTATTCTCTTTATTTCAGAAAGAATAAATTGAGTAATGGTTTTATCCTCTAGTAAAGCGTCATTTCTCTCTGCGCCAAGCCCGTCTTTTAGCTTAGTATCTTCCAGTAATCCGCTAGATTGAACATGCTCAATATATTTCCTTCCATCGATGAAAGCCATATGAGTCGCTTGATAGGTCGCCATGGAATTATTAATCTGCGCACATAATTTGGCTTGATCCAGATGATGCTTTTCACCAAAATTAGGATCAAAAAAAGAATAACGATCACCGGTTTTTTTGATAACCATCGCATGTCCATTCAAGGAAAACCACCCTTTTTTATAAGCCATGAATTTAATGTAACTCCCGTCTTCAAGTGAATCTAGTTTTCGATTCAAAACAGCAGGATTAACAGTTCGTTCAATTTGCACTTGCTCATCATAAGAAAACAAACCAAATGGATAAACACTAAAAAGATATGCCGTCATCTGTTGGAAATAAGAGGTGGTATTTAACGTATGTGTTGTTGAGTAAGAATCCAAATGCATCAACGATAACTTTTTCTTATAGGGGTTAACTGAATGATTCAATAACACTTTATAGACCAAGCGCAATGTATGATCGTTAACTTGTTCAATATCCAGAAGATTGTGCTTAAATTTCTGCAATTGACTACTGATCATATGGTCTTTAGAGCCCATCAAGTCATCGGCTATCACTGCATTGGAAACTAGCTCACATAACCCGTTAAATCTCAACATAAATGGGGTCAGCTTATCGTGTGTTTTGAATTCATCTGATTCAGTCAACTCAGCCTGATTAAAATCAGTTTTTTGTTCTCGTTCACTGACTAAGTCCAACATTAACTTTAGTAAACTATACGAGACATCATCGTCTACTAACGATCGCAGTGATGTTTCTACAAGTTCATTCATAACTAGACCCCAAAATAGACCTTTTGATCTAATTGTAGTCCATGCTTAGGGGTTTTGCTTACGAAGAGTCTAAACAACCTGTCCAGCGGCCCATCCTGAAGACCAAGCCCATTGAAAATTATATCCCCCCAACCAGCCGGACACATCCAAGACTTCACCAATAAAATACATTCCAGGAACTTTTTTAGCTTCGAACGTTTGTGAAGAGATTTCATCGCAGTCCACACCACCCAAGGTCACTTCAGCCGTTCTGTAGCCTTCTGTTGCATTGGGTTTAATCGACCAGCGCTGCAAAACATTGGCAGCGTTCAACAACTGTTTATCTGTAAATTGTTTTAACGGTTTATCCAGTATTTCATTATCATAAAACACACTGAGTATTCGCTTGGCTACGTAGTTTGCCAGTACGGTTTTAAGATGAGTTGCAGGCGAATCGCTTCTTGCTTGTAATAACTGCGCATATAAATCTATTTGTGGCAATAAAGTGATATCTACCGTATCACCGGCAAACCAATACGATGAAATCTGTAAAATGGCCGGACCACTTAACCCACGGTGAGTAAACAAAATATTTTCTTCAAAAGACTGTCCATTACAACTCACCCTACTCTCGACAGATATCCCTGTTAAGCTCTCTAACTTTTCTTTGTCATGAGTATGCAAGGTAAACGGTACCAGTCCTGCGCGTGTAGGAAAAACAGACAAGCCAAATTGAGTCGCGAGCTGATATCCAAAAGGACTTGAACCTAGTGTAGGAATAGAAAGACCGCCAGTTGCCACCACCAGAGAGTCGCATTGATAAGTGACCTCATTGCAATCAACGATAAATTTATTCTCTATTTTTTTTACCGATACAATGGATTGACTCAACTGCACATTAACACGATTTTTTTTGCATTCACTCAACAACATCTCAACAATCAAACTAGACTTTTCTTCGCAAAACAATTGCCCTAATGTTTTCTCAAAGTAGTCAATTTTGTGACGCTGCACCATGGCAATAAAATCCCATTGCGTGTATCGACTTAACGCTGACTTACAAAAATGGGGATTGTGAGATACAAACTGCTCGTGACTAGCATACAAATTAGTAAAGTTACATCGCCCGCCACCCGACATGAGTATTTTTTTGCCCGCTTTATTACTTTTATCTAAAATAAGTACGCTACGCCCACG
>CANJSM010000114.1 GCA_947477015.1 Legionellaceae bacterium | reverse complement strand
TGAGCCCATTGAAATGATGTCACCTGGATACAGCGTAAAATATTGGCTCAAGTAACTCACAACGTCTTCATCGTTGTGAATGTAATCGCAGGTATTAAAATTTTGTCTTAATTCGTCGTTCACCCACAATTTAATCTTTAAATTACTTGAATTAGGCACTTCATCTTTTGTGACTAGATAGGGGCCGATTGGAGCCGCATTATCAAAGCTTTTACCTTTGGTAAATTGTTTGTCAGGCGTTTCTAATTGCAAATACCGTTCGGATAAGTCATTGATACAAGTATAGCCCAAAATGTAATTTTTTGCCTCATGACGCTCGATATACTTACCTTTCTTACCAATAACCACTCCCAATTCTGCTTCCCAATCGAGCTTTTTAGTATGACGACCATATAATACCGCATCATTTGGCCCGCATATGGAGCTGCATGCTTTTAAAAAAACAACCATGTCTTCTGGACTAATCGAGGTCACACCCATTTCGCTGGCATGCAGTTTTGAATTAAACCCCACGCAAATGACTTTTCCCGGCAAGCCTACACAAGCGCCAATACGAACCGGTTCAGAAATAATTGGAAGTTGGCTCAAATCCAACTCACGCAGAAGCGTCATGACCGATTGGTCGCCAAGTGTATTGGGGCTGATATCCGTGAGATAGGCGGAAATATCACGAATATTGCCCTCTTCATCGAGCATACCCGGCTTTTCATGACCTAGTTTACCGTACCTTAGCAACTTCATCACTCACTCCTGTGTTTCTGCTAGATATTAACACATTCGATAGAATGTGGACTAGACTAGTTTATATGATTTAAACCAAATGAATCAGGATTAGACAATAAAAAGGAGAAGCAATCATGCCCACCGATACTCCCTACCTATTGACTGAAGGCCCTCTTCCCAAGTCCACTTATACCTATCAATTAGAATCCATTACAAGAGCACTCATGATGGGAGCAGACTTTACGTTTACAAAAGAAAACCATCAAGACTTTATCCACATTAACGACGACAAGTACAATTGGACCGACATCATCAACACTGCCAATCTAGATCATATAGACCTCGACAGACATGACTTTAAGTTATATCAAAAACACTTAGAGTCTTCTTTCCTCAAATCAGGATTAATGAAAGAGCATGAACAATATTATCTCAACGCACTTCATGAAGATTATTTCATTAATTCTCGCACACTTCCTGAGCCGTTAATAAGCTTTCAGGAAATGCAAGCCATCAACTTCTACACAACCGAATTCTATAAAAAAATGAATCAATTGATGCGCGGTACGTTGGATTTGAGTGCGTCGCAAAAACCAGACATCAAAGAAGCCATCATTCAATCGGTGATGTGTGCCAGTGGATTAAGAAAAATACCAGAAGTAACTATTCATGAAGCGTACCGAGGCGGAAAACAGCTATCGCAAGAGGAGGAGGAAGAGTATATTCACGCCGCAAATGAACACGGAGTCATTGAGCTCACAGGCTTTGTCAGCTCCAGCGTCAGGCAAGACAAGTCCTACTCGACAAAGCCCGTTGAATTTCACTTTACTCATCTTAAAGGCATTTATGTGGCACCAATATCCAATACTCCTGAGGAGGATGAATTTCTTATCCCCCCAACACAAGTTCAGGTTACTGGTTATCAATTTAATGGTGACCGATATTTTATTGAAGGACGAATAGTGTCAGATTTAGCGAAAGTAAAGCCTGAAGGCCTTCTCCTATCCCCTCCTCCTGAAGCAATGAAAGCAATACCGTTTAACGACTATCCAATCACCTCATGTGACCAATTAGCAGATGCGTTAATCGATCGTTCACCCGAAGAATGCTGGAACCTGTGTGAATCTGAAATAGAGCTCATCACATCAGCAGAAGAATTTGCCTATGTACTTGAATTTCTTTCTCATGAACAACGTAACATCGTTTATCAAACAATGATGACAGATAACCGATTACTTGAAATGATAGGATCCCACATCGACCTAGCCCAAGCGATCAAATATATCTCTCCAGAAGAGCAGCAAGTCTTTCTTGATGCACTCAAAGACACTATCGCTGAGATGATAGGTTCAGCCAGCGAGTTAGGGGAGCTGTTGGGGTGCATCCCGTCAGCGTTACACATGAGCGTGTTAACTGCTATAAAAGACAAACTACCTAATATCATTCGCTCGGTGAACAACATCAGCGAGGTAATCCTCTGCGTGCCACCTGGTGAATGCATATACATCTTCGATATGATAGACTGTCAATCGCCAAAGATTATTCAATCCATCAGTGATTTAACTCGTTTATGTCAAGATCTCTCCCATCAACAATGCTTCATTTTTTTTGATCAGTACAAGGAAAGATTACCGAGCATCACTCAATCAACCAGCACGTTCCATAGCTTACGGCGCATGATTACCGCAGAACAATATGAGCACTGTAACAGCATGAAGAGGCTTATGGATCAGCTGAGGGTTGCTGGTGTTTCAGACCAACACATCAAAAAATTTACATCCTCATTAATGAGCGAAAACAACCTTAAAATTAAAACGCAATTTAATCGCATATTAGAAGAAGCAAATGAGCCGGCAGATCTATGTTCTGTCCTATCAACCATAGAAAAACACTGGTTAAAACAAATAAACAACGCTGTCGAATTAAATTTAACCGATGCACAACTTGAGTCCCCATCGGACATCAGCGCCTCAATGAATCAATACGTCATTCAAACAGCGGACGACGACTTATCCGCTGGCCAGAGCGAGCTAGAACGAATTAAAGCCCTGACTCATCAATATAAGCACGCCATACAACCTGTCGAGGAGAGTTTGACGCATGTGCCGTCTGCTAGCAAAAAGCAAGTTTAGAGGAATCGGCTTAGGGCAATAAGATGGTATCCATGGTGAAAAGCTTGCAGAACAGCTCACTCAAAGCGATAATCATTTCTTTTAAAAACTAAGGATTATCATGGACTTTCTCTCGCAATACGGTATGTTTGTATTAAAATCATTGACACTCGTGATTGCGCTATTGCTAGCTGTTGGCGGCGTTCTATCGTTAGGGAGATCCCCTAAACCTAAATTAACTATCACCTCTCTCAATACTGACTCTGAAGAAACACAACAATTAATGCATAAAGAAATCTTTGGGAAAAAACTGAAAAAAAAGAAAAACCAAAAAGATATCAAACCCAACCTTTATGTTATTGATTTCAACGGCGACATCAAAGCCTCTCAAGTTGAGCAGCTTCGCGAAGAAATATCCTCCATTTTAACCATTGCAACCCCACAGGATGAAGTGGTTGTGCGCCTCGAAAGCCCGGGCGGTTCAGTAAATGGTTATGGGTTGGCCGCATCACAGTTGCAACGCCTCCGAGACAAAAAAATTCCCTTAACCATCTGCATTGACAAAATTGCTGCCAGCGGTGGCTATTTAATGGCGTGCATTGGCAATCATATCATCGCAGCACCGTTTGCAATCATAGGTTCGATTGGTGTCGTCGCTCAAATGCCTAACTTTCATCGTCTTCTTAAAAAACATGACATTGATGTTGAATTACTCACAGCCGGAGAATACAAACGCACATTAACTTTGTTTGGTGAAAACACGGATAAAGGTCGTCGGAAATTTCAAGACGATTTGGAAAAAATTCATCTTGATTTTAAAGACTTTGTACTTGCTAACCGTCAACAATTGGATATCGATGCAGTCTCAACGGGCGAGCACTGGTTAGCCAAGGATGCATTGACATTGAAATTGGTTGACACTTTACAAACGAGTGATGACTATTTGAATGATAAAATGACAACATTTAACGCGTTTAAAATATCCATTCTCGCCAAACAAACGTTGGTTACAAAGCTATTAAAGCCTGCTATGAAATTACTACATCCTTGGGCGTAGTTTTTACAGTGCATTATTTTAAAAGCCAGCTATACTTTATATGACATACTTAAAAATGACGGAGCATATCATGAGTGACTTGAAATCAAAATTACCTGATTTGAATGAATTGGGTTCAATGGCTAGTAAACTATTTAAAGATATTAAAACCAGTGTTTGCGGCATTATTGATGACTATAAGGACAAACATCCTGCAGAGACCAAAGCAGAATCAAAAAAAGCTGCGGCTAAAGGTGATGCTGAGAAAAAATAAGGCCTTATACACCCATTCATTTTTCCAAACCCTAGGTCCCGCGAACAAGTCCCGGGACCTAGGGGTCTGAATTATCACCTTCTTATCGATAACACGTAATGCTAGCAAACGCATTGCAATCATCACCCACGCATACTTTATGATTACTGATTGCGCGAGTTTCGGAAACATGCGCCTGCTTTTTATAGTGCTTAGCTCGCGCATACCCCATTCTTCGGCAAAATGACTTCGCAGCTTTTTCCCCACACCCCTTTCCGTCTTCATAGCACCAATCCACACGCCCATGATTAAATCGTGGAAACACAAATTCTTTGGATCGATAATAGTCATCACTAACGGGTTTATGAGTGAATTTAGCCATGCAACGAATCATCATAAATCCATTACATTGCCAACCTTTGCAAGGTTTTCGAGTAGAAAAAGATTGGGTCATCCCTAGATTATAATCAATTTCTTGCTGAGTCGCTTTT
>CANJSM010000113.1 GCA_947477015.1 Legionellaceae bacterium | reverse complement strand
GCTATCGAGCCAATTTCGCCAAACAGAAAAACATGAATTTGGATTCAGGAGGTAAAAGCAGTTAATTGATTGATCGGGAACCGGCAATGATAATTGTCGCGAACCGGCAAAGATAGTTGACGTTTAACACAATTACAAAGATAAATCCAGCGGCTATGGCATTCAAAGCTATATCGGACAATTTATTTCGCGTATTGACGGTTGTTTCTATTCCGTGATGGGATTGCCATTAAATACGGTAAGAGAAATGCTCAATGATTTGAAAACTATCTGTTAATTGGCTGATAGGAGTGAATGATGAGGAACGACCCCATTCTCAAATCTTGACGGACAACCATTTGATGAATTAATGATACATATGAAGAGGTTAATTGCGCAAATATTGATACAGCGTCTCTCGACTAATCCCATATTTTCTCGCAACCTGCGCTTTCTTTTCACCTTGTACTAGACAGTTTTTTAATTCATCAATCTGTTCTGGGGACAATGACTTCTTCCGACCTTTATACGCCCCTTTTAATTTAGCGATTGCAATGCCTTCACGTTGTCGTTCTTTAATTAAAGCCCTTTCAAATTCAGCAAATGCGCCCATAACCGATAACATCAAATTAGACATTGGTGTCGCTTCGTTGGTAAAAGTGAGGTGCTCTTTAATAAACTCAATAGTAACGCCTTTTTGAGTTAACCGTGCAACAATCCCCCGAAGGTCATCTAGGTTTCTGGCCAATCTATCCATGCTGTGAATAACCAAGGTATCACCCTCTCGAATAAATTCCATGAGAGCCATCAGCTCAGGTCGATGCGTATCTTTTCCTGATGCCTTATCAGTAAATACCTTATTTACGTTAATATTCTCAAGCTGTCGCTCTGTATTTTGGTCAAAACTGCTTATTCGAATATACCCAATTCGTTGTCCTGTCATAATGATGATTTCGCAACTATTTTTTCGTATATGATTTGGACCTGCTCATTTACAATAGGTAGATCTTGTTCAATAGTTTTCCAAATGATTTCAAAATCAATGCTAAAGTAACCATGAGAAATACGATTCCGCATCCAATACATATCTTCCCAGGGCACATCGGGATATTGTTTGATAAATTCATCGTGATAGCGTACGAGCTTATTCGACGCTTCACCAACAATTTCCAGATTCCGAAGTACCGCGTCTTGAATCAATGAATTAGTTAAAAACCCAACCTCACCTATGTCGTCAACATAATCAAATATACGTTTAAGTGCTTCCAGTATATGTTCCAAATAATCACGGATCCGCATGGCGTCTTTCTTTGTCATACAGGGTAAGCCTCTCGTAATACTTTGGCTCGAAAACGTTCCGGCAGCCCTTTGGGTGTTAATACGTCTACAGATACGTGAAGGAGCTTTTGCAATTGATTTTGAATTTTGGCAATATCGAAAAACGTTGTCTGCTCCGTTGTATCTACTAAAAGATCCAAATCGCTCAATTCGGTATCATCACCACTCAACACCGATCCAAATACCCTCGCATTTTTAGCATGATGCTGCTCAACAATAAAGCGAATCTCATGGCGATGTAATTGTAGAGCTTCTGATGGTCTCATAATCATCCTTTTTTTCGTATTCTGTCAGATTAAAGTCTATTACCTTGCGATAGATATGTCAATAAACATCGAAATCAACTTTATCCTGACGTTTTTTTTGATGCACTGCCTGACGCCCATCTAAGGTACACCCTTTTAGGACGCGTTTTAACGGTAGTGGGGCTGTTGATAATTCATTTATCCAAACCCTACGCACCGCGCGACGTCGAAATATAAATTGTCAACACGCCCAAGTTTAATTTTTTTCTATAAACCAAGAAGATGGTGGTGTTTTATCCATAATATTATGCTCGTTAAGTTTCTCTTTATAGTAAGAAGAGGCATAGCAGTCTAATTTTTTTTGATTAATAGATAAAAGGCAATGGCCCAATTTTGTCAGATGAAAAAGTATTCGTTGAGATAACCAATTGTACTGAGGGTTTGTACGTATATTGATCAAAAATTCAGCGTATTTTTTAATCGTTTTGCTTTTAGCTTCGCTTGAAAACTTGATTCTAGCTTTGTCGTCAAATACGTTGGGGTTTATTTTTAACAAAAAATTTTCTAAGTTTTCTTTTTTCGGAATATAGTGGCCACTATGGTGATTAATAACCGTAATTTTCCCCTTTTCAACCTTCATCATCCCTGCTGAAACCACAGAAGAACCAGCCAAAAAAGACGAGTGATGCATTGTGCCTGATTTATGTTCTCCGATGTAGATGTTTCCGTTTTTATCCATAACGTAAGCTGCATATCCCAAATGCTTGCCTGAGAATTTCGTTGTATCAAATGGCTCGGCGCTATTTCCTTGGTAAATCAGGCCACCTTGAGTGTTTAATCTATAATTTTGCCGTTCATGTTTGTTTAAATACACAACCCCTTGTTGCTGAGAAAATTCGGGATATTTTGCTTCTAACCACTCCCAAAAACTATTATTTTCTGGAGAATCAGGAAGTTTTTGCCATTCAGCAAACTTAATGTTAAGTGCTGTTTTGTCTCGATGTTTATCATCAATTCCTTCAAGGGCATATAGAGCATCTAACGCAAGCAGTTCTTTGGATGCTCCTCCTAAAAGTTGAGCTTTCCTCATAAGTGAGATAAGAGCTTTTTTGCGCTTGGGTGAAATCTTACTTTCTATCGGAATGTTCATCGCAATACCTTAGAAGTCATCATACTGATTTAATTATAGACCAATATGGCGAGTTGACATATATCGACCTGTTCCTAATTCATATTTATTGTCTAGACTCACTTAAAAGACCTACAGAACTTAAACTCAACGGGACAATATCAAAAAATACACACCAATATAAATGAAGTAAGACATAACAGGTGATATTATGAAAAATGAAATGATATATCTGTTCCTTGCACATGAAACCGAAAAAATTTTGCTAACTCACTTTCTTGAAGAGCTAGGCTACACGGTACATAAACCCAACCCCTTTATTGTACCGATAGGCAAAAACAATCGATGATCATTTGCCGGGAACGGTATAAAACCACAATGCTTGTAAAAATTCACGGATATCGCATCTTTGACATCAACAATGACCGCAACAATTCCAATTTGATGGCTTACAGCAAGACCGCATTGCCTCATGAAAAATTGAACTATTAGTCAATCGTTGCCTCAAATAAAATCGTACTCTTTAATATTTATGAGAGCTTTTAATGGGGACAAAAATGAGTGTATCAACACGTAGAGAGTTATTAAAACATATTCAACAGCACTACAAAGCAGCTAATTATAGAGACAAAAGTAAAATTCTCGACGAGTTGCATATTCCGACGATGTTTATCACCAATTCCGAGCGATGCTGATCACCGATTCCAATCCATCTTGATCACTGATTCCGAACGATAGTGATCACTTCGGAGCGAAGCGACGCTTGTTTTTAGTATAGGATCAATCTTCCTTCTCTGCATTGGTGATCCACTGACAAAGAGCTAATCGGGCAACAACCGTTTTAGACGGCCCCCGAGGGGACTGATAATCAATATCTTCCATACAAGCCTCATCTTTTAATTTGGCTTGTCGTAAACGATTTGTCATACGTCTGTTGTCTCTGAGGATACATTCCCTTTCAACTAATAGTGCAAAACGTTCATCAAAAGACATTTGATTCACATGTGGAATCTCCAGTTGTTCTTGTAAGGCATCGAGCATGCCTTGGCAACGCAACGTTTTTAACTGCTCAAATACGGGATGTGTTAACATGATATTTCTCCTTGTAAAATGTTAATGAAAATACTCAGCCCCACGAACATTGTCATAGAGAGTGGCAGTTACAGCAGCCGTTGTTTCGCTGGCAGGCAATGGCAACGGTTGTTGATCAAGTCCATTTTTTAGAATGGACTCAATGCTTTTGTAGCGATATGCTCCAATGTGGAGCGCACGTATGGCGGCATTTTCTAATCGATCGGTTCCATAGAGCTTTCCCATCCGTAAAATACCTAGGCATGAGCGGAACGACTGCTCAGGGATGGTTTGCAACTTGAGGACTTCATCAATTAATTTTGCTGAAGGTTCGGGGTCCAGTAAAGCAATCATTTTGGAAATATCATTGTCAATTCGTTTACGCAATACCTCGCGACTATCCTCATCAACCAAAACCACAACACAATTATTTGAGTGCAAATCAATTCCACCATATAGTTTCATTTAAGGCTCCTTTATTAACCGGTTTTTGTTTTGTTAGAACCTAAACTTTACCGGATATTTGAAGGAGCTTTCTATATGATTATCAGGTCTTGACATGTATCGGCAAAGCCGTTCAACCTTGTCTCGCTGAGAACCAACGGCAATTCGGTAGGTTATGGAACTGCCTTGCAGCGCATTAATCACCTCATCGTCAAATCCATCCAGAAGCAGACTCCCCTCTTGCGAATCCCTTTCCAAATACCCTTCCCGCTCAAGTAATCGGGCTATTCGTTCACTAATCCGGTGAAGCAGGCTATTCATCTCGACTGATGTGGGCGTTTCAATCGCATGAAACGTGCCCGTCGTACCGTTGGAATCAAGCGAAGTGAATGTTCAAATTAAGCGCACCACCAAAGCACTGAATCAACGTCACAGCGCCCGTCTTTGCAGTCTTGTGAGTAAAGCCAGCTTTCTTAACCAAGTAGGTGCTGATTGCCCGCGTCACAACCTCAAGTGCCCGGCTCAATACACGGGGTTCGCTTGCAAAAAGCCAGCG
>CANJSM010000112.1 GCA_947477015.1 Legionellaceae bacterium | reverse complement strand
GTGGCCAATAAAAAAACCTCACGGTCTTCTTCAATCAAATAGATATTTTCTCGACCATCACCACATAATGTGATGTGATATAAAGCACCAAGATACAAAATCCTTAAAGGTCTGGACATGTGTTCTTGCTATAGTTTTTCCATGTAGCACGGCTACACTAAACTAATTGACTCATGTGATCAAGGCATACTTATCGCAAAAGGCACATGTCAAGACTTGACCCCCAACCTTGGTTTCCCAGTTCATTTGCTTGATCTCATTTTTTTCAGATGACTTTTGTTCTGAACAAAGAGCATATCGCACTATTACTATAAAGTTTCTTAGTACCTGGCATTGGTAATATGGCCTCTGAAATACTTTATCTATTGATAAATCACATTAACACATGCTCTATCATGCGCCGAGCGAGTGTTGCTAGCGTAGGATTTGTGTTCTTATAATACGGCAACATAATTAATGCAATTGATAGAGCCCAACCTCTGCCTCTTTCCCAGGTGTCATCATCAATATTTTCCAAATGTTCTCTAAAAACTTGTCTTGAGTGTGAGTTGAGCAAACTCCAAGCAATAATTAGATCGCAAGCAGGATCGCCGATACCCAGATCAGAGAAATCGATCACAGCGGTCAGTCTATTATTTTGAACCAAAATATTTCCCGGTAAAAAATCACCATGCACCCATACAGGCAGTTTATTCCATGCGGGTACATGTGTCAGCTGATTCCAAAGGGAAGTTACGGTTAAAATATCAACTTCTCCTTCTAATTCACTAATGGCTTGTCTAGTTTCTGCATCAAGGTCGGAGGAAGTTAAAGCTACTCCACGCCGGGAAGATGGTCCGTTAGGAAGTGATATGCTGTGTAGATCATTTAAAAAACAAGCTAAATCTTTAGCCAATAATTGATATTCGTTGTTATTTTCAAACGCTGGATTAGCACCATCATTCCATTTAGCTACAATCCAAGACCAAGGATAATATTCATTAGAATGGCCTTTAAATAACGGTTCAGATATTGGCGTTTTCAAACATGGCGCAATTTTGCGAATCCACTCGTACTCTTTATCTATATTTTTATTATTACTGCCTGGCTTCCATTCAACTCGTGGCAATCGAACGACGCAATCATTTCCCAAACGAAATAATGCATTATCTGTACCACTTGATGCTACGCTTGTTAAGGGTAGATGAGCCCAAGACAGGCACTGCTCTTTAATAAGAGCATGAACAAGATGCTCATCTATTTTTAACTCATGTTCATGCATTTTTGTCATGATTTTTTACCTTCGTCTTGACCATTAATCTTTAACTCACTGCACTATCTAACAATATAAGTTGTTTTTCATCTAAATCAATCTGCATAATGCACCCATATGGTAATGTCATCATTGGATCAGTATGACCAAAATCCATGTGTGTAACCACAGCTAAATCCTGACGATCAAATTCCTTTAAAACCTTTAAAATAGATTGATCATATTGATCAAAAGTAACCGGATCAATAAAGTGACCACCAGGTTTGCTGAATATAATACCTGCCAATCGTTTAAGAATATTCTGCGCGCCTAATCCACGTAAAAATCGCTCCAATTGACCTGCTGGCATGCCTTCTTCCGAGGTTTCCAGAAACAAAATTGCATTGTCCCAATCAGAAATACCAGGCCAAATTTCGGTTTCCATCATAAATTGCAGCACCTCAACACATCCACCCATCAAGTGGCCTTGTACTTTTCCAGAGCCCTGTATAAACCGCCAAGGTTCAGGCGAATTGAGTTTGCGTAAAATAGTTTGATTAGTTTTAACACCCCAATCCAATAACTCAGATGTCCATCCATCCTTATTTTCTGGCAATACCCCGACTATATCGTTTGAAAATAATATTTTATTGATGCTATCGATTGTGTAACAATGCATGTTTACGTTTTCAGCAAAGGCGGTCAGAACAGCTGGTCCGTAGAATGTGCCTAATCCAGCTTTCCTACAGATAAAATGAGTAATGGTGCTATCAGAAAACCCAAGAAATATTTTCGGGTTATTTCGAATGACATCATAATCAATATAAGGAAGCATCCTGATGGAGTCATCACCGCCGATCATTGAAAATATACCTTTAATCTCAGGATTGGCAAATGCATCCATCAGGTCGGAAGCTCGTGCTTGTGGATTTTGATATATCCACTCGGGATCACGCAGAGCATGCTTGGTTTCAACAACATTTAAACCGAAAACATCCTGTAGCCGACTTTTTCCTATTTCGTAACGATCCGGCAACAGCCCCGCACCACCCCAAGATAAAGTGATTGTGGCGATGGTATCTCCAAATGATAATTTGTTTGGTTTGATCAATGTTTGCATGATAAATTAGCTCACAATTAAACTCAGTGCATAATACGGTAAAAATCGCAAAAAACACCATTACTCACGTCTTTTTTACAAAACGCTATTTCCTGGATTCATAAACAATAGACGCATCACCTGGCTCTGCTGTAATTGCCCTATCAAACGCCTTAATCATCCTGACATCACAAAAACCAACTTCTTTTAGCATATCAATCAACACGGATGGCTCGTCATAAATTCGAACATTGAATGCCTCAATCTCAGTTTGAATAATCTGATTGGCATCAACCAACTCATACTTGTCGATGGAATGGCAAACACCTTCTTTAAGCGTTGTGAGGCGATTTACCAATATTATTTTACCATCCAGTCTATGACAGACGGCGCCTCGCCAAATTCCAAGTTGATTTGGTACCGATTTAGACGATTCAGCTTCAAACAATAATATTCCATCATCGCTTAAATGATCGTAAAGTAATTTAAGCGCTGTTTTTACTGAATTAAGATCAATAATATGCCCAAATGAACCACTCGGAATAAAGATCAAATTGTATTTTTCCGGTCTTTTCAAATCTTCAACAAACCCGTGCCACACATGGGGTTTGAGATGCTGTACCTTTGCTTTGCTATGCAAGGCGTCAAGCATATGTTCACTTGCATCAAATCCATGAACCTCAAACCCTTCCTCAATCAACGGTAATAAAAAACGACCTGAACCACACATCGGCTCCAAAATTAAGCCATTGGCGTCGAGCACATATGAACGATAGAACGCATAGGCATCTTCAGGAGGTTTCGGCCTGATTACATCGTAAAATTGTGTGCTCAAGCTACGGTAACTGTCGAGTTTGTGTTGTATCATATAAATCTCCGCAAATGGCGACTGTCAGCATCATCAACTTGCTGTAATTGATGCTGGTAAACCTCTTTAATCCGATCACACAACGATACTCCGTCTAAAGCAAAAGCGCTTGGGGTCAGGTCTTGACATGTGCCACTTCAAATAAAAACACATCAAAGGCACATGTCAGGACCTGACCCCAAGAGTCGTTGCTTTAAAATTTAAATCTTATAAAAGATACGCCCAAAATCAAGAACCAGTCAAGAAACTTTCGCTATGCCCACACAAGAATATACCCAGCCCTTCGATGCTCAAGATCTGCCCCAACCATTTTACCAACGTCGGGAAAATGGTTGAGTACATGTCACAGCCATTCGTCACCCATACGTAAAACAGTTTTGATGGCTTCATCCCACGTCGCAGGCGAAGGATGATACACAAGTGGGCCAATAAATTTTTTATATCGCTCTCTATAAATTGGTTTCGTTATTAATAAATTCAGCCCATATTTCAGCTCTTGACTGGGATTTTCCCGAAATTCTACGTGTCGATTTCCAAATTGATCAACATCAATTTGAATAACTTGATACACCAGAGCCTTGATTGAATTAAAATCGGTGAGCGCCAAGCCTATTAAATGAAGATCATAAACATGCCTGATTAAGGTTTCGTCATCGGCTTGCGTAGTATCTCTATTACATGCAGCAGTTCTACGGAGCAAAGACACAAATTTTTCACTTGCAGTTGTTTCCATCGTAACACAGGGAAATAACGCTAATTCAGGCTCTGATTGATTCGTCTCGGCATATAATGAACGAATTGATTTTTCAATTGCAGGCTCCAGTAGAGCCGATTCCGTAATTTCCAATTGTATATGAGGGCGTAGGGCATCAACCAAATCATGATGCCGTGGGTATTGGATTAAAAACTGCTGAAACTTTCCTTCATTACGCTTTTTTGTTTCCACCAGTTGAAACAATGGCGAGGACTCCAGCATAGACACAATGCTTTGATGAATAACTTTTCTATTTTGGCGTTGCATACTGTGTGATCTGCCAAGCGACACATCAGATGCTACCAGTTTGATATCAATGTCTTCCGACATCCGATGTGTATTTTGATGCACCTTGGTTAAGCAAGTTCCGCCAGCAAAAACCAATTGATAATCATCAAAGCGCAAAGCGCTTAACTCTTTCAGTAACAGGACGGCATAGTAGTCTTTTTCAACAAGGACAGGGTTGCTAATACTCAATACGTCAGCAACATCTGCAAACAACATGGGATCGATCGTTATCATGAGGCTTGTGCAATCTGTAATTTAAATTTATCGGTCCCTATTTTACGATTAAATCTACCAAACACAACAACCTGTGCATTTGCAGGGATTTGCGTTGAGCCCTTTTGATAAGCATCAAAATTGGTATCAGTCCATTTTACACCCAAACGTTTTAATGCTTCTTTAGCAACTGCAACAAAACCACCCTCAGCAGCCAGCATAGGTTTCCCCGTCAGTCGATTAGGACGAGCTTTTGCATAAAGCCCATAACCAACTTTTATTAACTTGCCCTCAGCTGCAAGATCCCGAAGTGCCCTGCCTATTTGATCATACCCACCCAGTTTTATAAAATCAGAGCGCAGAAAAACTTGTCGGACAGACCGATAGATTTTCGTGTTGACTTTATCCTTGAGCGTTTGGGTGTTCATATGTCGATAGTAAGTTAATATGCATATTCTATATATAGCAAAAATACGACAATTTTGCAAACAAAAATACGACAAGTTCTAGTTGGTTGTTTAAAAATAACATCGAGTATTCTGAACAACCTTTCCAATAATCTCCACTTGTACGTTGTCATTCACCGAGGTTCGAGCGCTTGGGGTCAGGTCTTGACATGTGCCACTTCAAATAAAAACACATCAAAGGCACATGTCAAGACCTGATAATCATATAGAAAGCTCCTTCAAATATGCGGTAAAGTTTAGGTTCTAACAAAACAAAAACCGGTTAATAAAGAAGCCTTAAATGAAACTATATGGTGGAATTGATTTGCATTCAAATAATTGTGTTGTGGTTTTGGTTGATGAGGATAGTCACGAGTTATTTTGAATTAATAATCTTGCTGACTCTTGAATAATGCAAACCAAAATAATCCCCAAATTCTTTCATACTATAGCCACCGCTCGCATATGCCAATTCTAAGGTATCATTTCGAGAAGAAGACCGCTGCTCATAATCCTTTATAGAAAGTACAGCAGGTGTATATTGCGATGAAGGGATCTCGCTGAAATCCTGCAGAGAGTTAATTGTTGACTGAACAT
>CANJSM010000111.1 GCA_947477015.1 Legionellaceae bacterium | reverse complement strand
ATGGGCTCGAACTGCTTGTGCAATTTTCCTTGCATTGGGTGGTAAGTTACTAAATGCATCGTGCAACCTCATCAAAATTTGAATGTGGCATTTGATCTTATTTCTTACTCTTCGTCAAATAAAACGAAATCTAATAGCTAGATTGTTGGGCCAAGGCCCAACCTACGGCAGGTTGATCAAATTTTAATGCGACAGCCGTGATCATTTTCTCGTCAGATGTTGCGTCCATCATCACATTGAAATATAGTGATTATATGCTCTTTGTTTGACAGGTGGATTCTAAATGCCTACTCGTGTTCGTCAATTGGCTACAATGTTTGAAGCAGTGATATATGAATACTATGAGCAAACAGCCGTTTCTAAGGCACGAGTTGAATCGGCTGCGTCTGAAATAGACGAGCTTCAAGATTATATTCAGATCAATACCCCGGTATTAGATTTAGATGAATACATTGAAATGGCTGCGGTGAAAAAAAAGGACTGGGATAGAGTCCCTTTGATGCACTATTTGGCGCGTGGTGTTAAAAGCCTTAATGAGGTTCTCTGCACTGAGACGCCATTAGCGGCCTATAAGGTGGAACATATTAAGGCAGAGTTGACCCAATTAATGATTGACCTCCAACTTTTAGCCTGTTTGCCAAAAACAGATCGCATCACGCTCAATCATGATGATACCGAGATCATTCTTCATGGGTGCTCAGGTTGTCGTTCTGGCGAAATCCTCCAAAAAAAAATCATTATGCCTTTAAACGCTATTTCAGGGCGTGTGATGGAATACATCAGTGATTCAATCAATGCCCATCAAATCCCTTTGTTAGCGACAGAACTGAGGCGATTAAAGGCTATGAGTGAGTTGTCTGAAAATGAATTGAAATCTTTGCGCGCTGAAGCGAAGAGATTGCAAGCGGATATATCGTCTTATTCCCGTATGCTGTTTAAGCAGTTAAATGAAATTGAGAACATGCGAAAAGAGCTTAATTGCAAACCTGCATCTCAATCTTTACCTGAAAAAAGGCTTGAGCCCTCAGAAAATAGGAATTCCTTTTTTAATACATTAGGAAGTATGTTTGCACCCACGCCTGAACAAGCGGTTGAAAACGGCAGTGTTGGTGAATTAAGACAGTACGAGCTAGCCGATTTTTATTAGTAGGTTAATAAGTAAGTCCCTACTTGATGGCTGGTTTTGCTTAGCGCTGATGTAGGGACTGACGACTTCTTAAAATTTATGCTTTTTCAGCTGAGTCCGACATCCATTCAGATAGCACCGTCACAATTTTTCGCGCTTGATCTTCACTAGAAATATTGAACTTTGATTTTTGCCAATATTGATTGTTCCTTTTTTGATAGCGTCTGATAGAATATTTCTCAGGACCAAATTCTTTTTTTGTAGTGTTCCATTCCTGATAACGATACAAAATGGTAGTCCACGCGCCTTTGGACAAAACATGCTTACCGAGTTCACGGGTTTTTTCAGTACCGTCTTCAGTGAAGGCGATGGTTAAATCATCTATTGTTTCGCTCATATCAATTCCAAAGTATAAATCACTGGATGGATTGTAGTTTTCCATCAATAAAAGTCAAGCGAATTGTCGGTTGATAGGGGGCTAGTTGATAAATCCATACTTCTGGACGTTCACTCTTGGGGATTTTTTGATTAATAAAGGTCTCGTTTACTAAGGAGGGGTTTCCGCAGGCAGAATACACTTTATTGACATCGTCGCCAATTTGAATGCTAGTCCCACCACAAATACTCATGGCATTGGTGTCAGAACCATTGATGTCTACACCCGTGACTTTGTTGTCTACCACATTAACCCGTAGGCTGGTTCCGTTTGAACCACTAGGCAGCGACCACATGGTGTAATAGGAGGTTAACCCCGAATACACCGACCCTTGGTTCAGGGTGGTATAAATGAGTTGGGTGACTGGAATTTTTCGCGCCACTTGAATTTCGCTAGAATCCTGTTTGCTCATCGGTTGGCCGCATAGATTTAATACTTGGCTGCTATTCATGCCAATACTAACGTAGCCCTGTTTCGCAGGGCAATAGAGAGAATCTGTTGAAAACGCAATCATGGGAAAGAAACAAAAACTTAATGCAAACAAGCATTTTGATTTCATGATCAGCACCCAATTCATATTTTCATACCTTTAGTATAGGCATGCTTTAGCTGTTTTGCTGTATTAATTAAAAAAATGACGGAGGTAGTGATGCCCCTATAAATAGCGTTATTATTTTTAACAAGGTCATTAAAATAAACGGGGAAAAATCAATCCCTGAAAATACAGGTATCATGCCCCGCGCTAAACGTAGCATGGGTTCAGTGATCGTGTACAACACTTCTGCTAAAGGATTTCTCCAGTGAGGATTCACCCAACTCATGACTACCCTAATAAGAATTGCATAGAACAAAAGATTGCATGGCTCTACAATGAGTTCTGCCAGTGTGTGTAATACTAAGAGAGGTATAAAGGGCAGGGCACCCAAAGCCAAAAGATTAAATAGGCTAAATTTAAACAGCTCAGCGATCACTAATACGGTAAGGCATGGCCAATCGTAACGATTTGAGCGCATATTACTAGACTTGAATAAACCTTGAAGAGGTTTTACCAGAGGGTAGGTCAATCGATCAACGGTCTGACTGATTGGGTGTAATGAGCTTATCCGAAAATAGCGCAGAGCAAAGCGTATCCATAAAAAAAACGTGATGACACTAAATAATAAGGTAAAAAGAAAATAGCCTACAGTTACAAGTCCTGACATAAATACTCCGTTGATTAAATGTGTTCTCTAAGTTCGATTGATCTGGCGATTGTGACCGGATACGATACAATCAATGTCCTAATTCTATTGAGCGCTCAACAGCAGCCTTCATCGCTTGATGGATTAATTCTTGAAACCCACCCTCCATAAACGCGTTGATTGCTGCGGCTGTCGTGCCTGCAGGTGAGGTTACCGCTGCTCGCAACTCACTCAGATTGCGCTCACTAGAACTCGCTAAGCTTATCGCACCTTTAACGGTTTGCAATGCAAATGCTGTTGCAATGTCTTTAGGTAGCCCTAAATCAACAGCTGCGTTAATCATTGCTTCCATGAACAAAAACACATAAGCCGGTCCACTGCCTGAAAGAGCAGTAAAAGCATCCATTTGGCTTTCGTCAGTGAGCCAAGTTGTGATCCCCATGGCTTTAAACAATTGCTCTGCCTGTTTTTTTTGCTCATCTGTGACCAACTCGTTTGCAATTAATGGCGTTGCGGATTGTCCTAAGGCTGCGGCAATGTTTGGCATAGCTCGTACGATGGCTCTATTCAAAGGATAGCTCGCTAGATTGAGGCCTGAAGCGACAGAAATAATCAAGCAATTTCGGGGCAATTTAGAGTCTATTTGATTCAATACCCCTAGTATTTTTGCGGGCTTCACTGCCAAAATGACGAGGTCAGCATCAGCGATGATTGCAAGATTATCTGAATGAGTTTTGATGCCGTCGGCATTCACGCCAATGTCGAGAGAGGGGGCGGCTACACTCAAATGGATAGACTTATCATCCAGCAAATTCTTGACGAGTGCTTTTGCCATATTGCCAAACCCAATGATACTAATGTTCATGTTTCTTTCGTTCTCCAAAAATGCCGCGTCCAACTCTGACCAACGTGCTACCTGCGCGAATCGCGACGGATAAATCGTCGCTCATTCCCATGGACAAAGTATCCATGCTCAAGCCCAACTTGGCGTTGAGTGTATCGAATAATTCAGTAACACGTAAATAGATTTTGTATTGTTGATCTTCATCCACCATGGGGCGAGTAATGACCATTAATCCTCGTAGATGTATGCGAGGCAGTTGGGTAATGTAGTGCGCCAACTCTTCTGCAGATTCTGGTTGAATACCTGATTTAGTGTCCGAATCATCGATATTGATTTGCATGCATACGTTTAATACAGGCAAGGAGTCTGGACGGTGATCATGGAGAAGCTGGGCAATTTTTTTCCGACAAACACCATGTACCCATGAAAAATTTTGAGCAATAGCCGGCACTTTATTGCTTTGGATTGCACCTATGAAGTGCCAATTTATTGGCAAAGAGTGTAATAGTTGTATCTTTTCCATGGCTTCCTGCAAGTAGTTTTCACCAAAATGGTGCAGGCCAGCATAAAAAGCTTGTTCAATCAGTTCACAGGACTGTCCTTTGGATACTGCCAGAAGGGCAACAGAGCCCGACTGGCGATGGCATGCGCGTTCAACTTCATGAATGGTCTGTTGAATGTGCTCAATGCGTTTTAACAACGTCATCCCAAAAATCCATAGACAATGGCAGAAATTGCAATCAAACCAATCACTGTCACAAACGTGTTACTCAGTGGATGGCGATATTTTTCCAGAGCAGGGACTTTTGCTATGGCATACATGGGCATTAAAAACAAAATAATCGCGATGGCTGGCCCGCCGAGCGATTCAATCATGCCTAAAATGCTGGGGTTAATGGTGGCTACTCCCCAGCAGGTCACGATCATGAAGACTTCAATGACGTGTTTAAGTGTTGTGCTGCTTATGGATTTATTACGCCCATAGAGCGATTTATCCAGCAGACCATGCAACCCTTCGCTGGCACCGATATAATGACCTAGAAATGATTTTGAGATGGCAATAAAGGCTACGATAGGGGTTACGTATCGTATAATTGGTGTATCAAAATGATTAGCTAAATAAGACAAAATGGATATATTTTGTTGTTTAGCCTGTGCTAAATCGTGCGGAGACAAGCTGAATACACAGCTGAACACAAAAAACATGACCGTGCCAACCATCATCAGATGGCTGTTTCTTAAGATCCAAGAACATTTTTTATCCGCACCATCGCCTAAACGTTGTTTTTGGCTGGTGGCAAAAGAAGAAATAATGGGCGTATGGCTAAATGAAAACACCAATACCGGGATCAACAACCACAGTGCGGTTAATAACCCATGTGATCCAGCCTGTTGCATGGCATCAGGGGTTTGCTGTAAAAAAGCCATATTCCAATGAGGAATTAAATAGATAGACAACAACACTAAAATAGAAATAAACGGATAAACCAATAAACTGATGGTTTTCAGGATAATCGCTTGACCAAATCTTACAATAGCCATCAAGGCCATAATCAGTATAAAAGCTAATAAAGCACGTGAAGGGGGGGTGACACCGACTTGATTAGCAATAAAACTATGTGTCGTGTTGGTGATGGCTACGCTATACATTAATAATATGGGGTAAATGGAAAAAAAATACAGGAACGTGAGAATGTTTCCTGCCATAGCGCCAAAATGCTCAACCACCACATCAGTAAAGTCATTTTTTTCAGAAGTGCCGGATAACACGAATCGACATAGCGCTCGATGTGAAAGATAGGTCATGGGAAAGGCTAGTAACGCCATAATAATTAATGGCAGTATGCCATTTAAACCCGCATCAATGGGAAGAAAAAGTGTGCCAGCACCAATAGCCGTTCCGTACAACCCAAGCATCCACATGGT
>CANJSM010000110.1 GCA_947477015.1 Legionellaceae bacterium | reverse complement strand
GATAGAAGAGCGTCGTAAGAATGGCAAACTACTGCAAGCAGCAATGACTGATCATCCCGATATTATGATTCAGCAAGAAATTGGCGACAGTAGTTGGTTTGGCTTTAGTTTGGTGATTCGTCCTGAGAGTAAACTTACGCGGAAAGCCTTAGTCGAAAAGCTTAATGAACTTGGCTTTGAGTGCCGTCCCATTGTCGCGGGTAACTTTGCCAAAAACGAAGTGGTGAAATACTTCGACTCAGAAATACATGGGGTTTTGAAAAATGCCGAGCATATTGATCAAAATGGATTATTTATAGGAAATCATCATTATTCGATACCTGAAGCATTTACGATTTTGGTTAATGTGTAAGGGTAAGTTCATTGAGCGCAATTATCTTGGTCGTCAGGTAAGAATTTGATTACCATTTTATTTGGCAGGGCTGTGCAATTCATGCTCGCCCTTGCAATGATGCGAGTTGCTACAATGCTCTTGTCGCCTGAAGAAATGGGGAAAATCTCATTAGTTTTAACTACCACTGCATTTTTTGCATTGTTCTTGGTCAATCCAGTCGGCATGTTTATTAATCGTCGAATACATGCTTGGAAGGCTAATGGCGCAGCGCGGTATTATTTAACTCGTTATGCAAGTTATTTACTTTTGGTCGCGTTCATTGCCTCGATAGTGCTTACGGTTCTTTATTTGAAGGGATTAATAGACTTTGGAATACCATTTGGCTGGTTAATTTTTTTGGTTTGTGGTTCTTTGATCTTCAACACAATTAATCAAACGGCGATCCCTTCTCTGAATTTACTGGGTGATAGTAGGCGTTTCGTGCTTTTAACGTTGCTTACACTTGCCGCAAGTTTTGCTTGTGCAACTTTTTTTGTAATAAAGAACCAGCCATTAGCACAGTGTTGGTTGCTTGGGTTACTGCTCGGCCAAGCCTTATTGGCAATAATCGGCTGCAAGATTTTATTCAGTCATCTCAAAGCAGCGAAAAATATTGAGCAATATCCATTAATCCAAAAACAACATCTTCGGGCTCTATTCAGCTTTGCCTGGCCTGTTGCTATTGCTGCAGGGTTGGGCTGGGTGCAAGGTCAAGGATATCGGTACCTCTTGGTGGGGCAAGTTGGTTTGGCACAGTTAGGGCTTTTCGTTGCGGGTTACGGCATTAGTGCAGGTATTATTGCTGGCATTGAATCGGTTTTAACAACCTACTTCCAACCGCGACTGTATCGGGACGTCAGCCTTAATCAAGATCCAGGTAATTATGCGCAAGCTTGGCAGCGCTATGCTTTGGCGGTCATTCCATCATTAGTACTGTCAGTTGCATTGATTGCCATCTTAGCGCCGGAACTTACTAAAGTATTTGTGGGGAAAGATTTTCAATCAGCTGCAGACTTTGTGATTTGGGGTGCTATCGCAGAGACTGCACGCGTTTTAATGGGAGTCTATTCATTAATCGCTCATGTTTACATACGCACGCACTGGTTGATTCTGCCAAATTTAGTTGGAGCGATAGTTACAACCCTCTTGTGTATATTGCTAATCCCAAACTTTGGTGAATTGGGCGTGGGCATTAGTTTAGGAGTCTCTGGGGCAATAGTTGTTGTGTTGGTGCACCATTTGTTAGCGCGTTATGTTGGTGGTGGTCCCCCTGTACAACCAATTCTGATGGCTATTTTTTCTGCCTTAGTCCTATGGGGAATAGCTATAAGCCTTCGTCAGTTTTTAACTTTAACTGGATGGTTGCTAAACATTAGTACATTAGTGCCGGTCGGTTTGACTTATTTAGGATTCCAATACCTATTTTTACAACAACATTTAAAAGACAAGAGGAACGTGTGAAAATTTTATTGGTGTGCATGTTACATAGTTATGGTGATCCGAAACGCGAATATTCTTACGAATATTTCAATTTCTACCTGACCCTGCAACAAATGGGACATGACGTTGAGTTATTTGATTACGCAGCAGAGATTGAGGCTCTAGGCAAAATTGCTATGAACCAAAAACTATTTGAGCATGTGAAAGAATGGCAGCCAGAAACAACTATATTTTCGCTCTACACA
Organism: Legionellaceae bacterium; assembly: GCA_947477015.1. Lineage (GTDB taxonomy): Bacteria > Pseudomonadota > Gammaproteobacteria > Legionellales > Legionellaceae > DDPF01. The sequence continues at coordinate 3,920 of CANJSM010000110.1, read as the reverse complement.
GATCAGTTTTGTCATGAAACGGTGAACGCTCTTCGTTCATTTACAAAAACGTTTTGTTTTTTTCATGATGATACGTGGAGAGTGGACTACTCGCGCTTTTGGGCAAAACACTTTGATTATTTTTCTACGCCAGATATTCAAGGCGAAACCAAATATCATGAAATTGGTTTGTTAAACGCGATATATTTCCCATTTGGTTGTAATGAAAATATTTTTAAGAAAATAGACATACCCAAAAAACACGATGTTTCTTTTGTTGGTGGTTGGCACCCCTATCGTGAATGGCTTATAAATCGAATCAGTAAAGCGGGTATCAAAGTTGAAGTTTTTGGACACGGTTGGCCAAATGGCGAAATTGATCAAGAGGGAATGGTGCGTGTCTTTAATGAAAGTCGTATAAACCTGAATCTTTCAAACGCAGCATCTTGGGATGCTCGTTACTTAGCTTCTTCTCCGCGTGCTTTCATTAACCGCTTGCGAAGTAAAAAAAATATTGAGCAGATGAAGGCGCGTATTTTCGAGGTAAATGCCTGCGGCGCTTTTCAACTTTCATATTATGTCGAGGGTCTCGCTAATTGCTATGCCATAGATCGAGAGATAAGTGTCTATGCCGATGCCGATGACTTGGTTGAAAAGGTCAAGTTTTATCTTGCGCATGAAGAGTTGCGTGAATCTGTCGCCTCTTCTGCCCACAGTCGTAGTATCGAAGAGCACACCTTTGTGCAGCGATTCCAAACAGTATTTAAACGAATGGAGGTTTTGAATAATGACTGATTTGTCCTTTAAACTTGTTCGCATTAGGGCGAGTGACAGAGGCAAAGCCCTTACTCCGTGGGTTTTTTGCAGAGATACATTGTTTGCCGCCATACTTAGTCGCCTTGGGTTGGTGGCATTAGTTGGTGTTATTTTGCTCTTGGCCTTGCTTTTATTTAGCATACAATGTAAGAAGCCAAACTTTTATAAAATGAAAAACTATTTCTTGGAAATGACATTATGTTACCCGCTGTAAAGTCAATAGTAATTGATCCTTCTTCAGTACATTATTATGATAATAAGCTTTTTGATATCTCAGATGAAATATTAAACCGTGATGGCACATTGCTGCCTTTTCATCGTTTGCGTGAACAGTTAATGTTGCAAGGTACTTCTATAAATACAGTTGATCTCTTGTTGCAAGGCAAGATTAACGGGCAACGTCACCAATATTACTCGCTTGGAATATTGGCTAATATCCCAAAATTAGAAGCACGTTGTGATATTGATTTTAAAGGGTTCCTGATTATGGAGCCGCCTGTTGTTGCTCCCGAGTTATACGAGGCATTGCCAGGACTAACTGCTAAGTTTGAAAATGTGTATGTTCATAATACAGTCGGTGACGGCTATTCGTTAAAAGGTGTTGATCAAACCAAGCTGAGAAAGCTTTATTGGCCACAGCCAAATGTTGGTGTTATAGAGTCGTACTGGTCTACGTCAGAGCGTTTAAATCGAGTAGTTGTTATTAACGGCAATCATAAACCTAAAAGTTACCATGGTGAATTGTATAGTAAGCGTATAAAAGTAATGGTCGCTCTGGCTGATCTTGATGCCGTCGACCTATATGGACGTGGCTGGGAACGATGGTGGTCACGCAAATCACAATGGCCATCATATTGGTTGAATCGAAGAAAATTGATGACAATTTATAAGGGGACATGCGCTTCTAAGTTCGAGATATTAAGTCAATATCGTTTCTGTCTTTGCTTCGAGAATATGGAGATGATTGGTTATGTGACAGAAAAAATATTTGATTGTTTTTATGCAGGGACTATACCAATATATTGGGGAGCGCAAGATATAGATTTATTAATTCCACCCGAAGCATATATTGACGCTCGAAGGTTTTCTTCAGAAAAAGTTATGTGGGATTTCGTTAAAAATATATCTATAGATCAAGTGAATGCCATACGTGAAGCCGGAAAAAAATTCACTAATAGTAGTGCGTTTTTAAAGTACTTTGATTCGTTAAGTTTATGAACTCTCAACAACAATATATAAAATTTATTTGCGTACACGATGATCAGGGTTTCATGGCAGTGGATAAAATAATTTCGAACATATTTGCGAGTCCTAGCATTTGACCAAGATTGATAATAGTCACAATCAGCTAACTGAATTACCTTTAGTCTGTATTTGCATTCCAACTTACAATGCGGCGGAAACGGTACACGAGACGCTGAAGTCGATTTTGCACCAAACCTATTCTAATCTGGTTGTACATGTTTCTGACAATGCTTCTACAGATGCTACGTTAAGCATCATAGAGTCTATTGGGGACTCCCGTGTAATTATTCATCGTAATAAAGAAAACATAGGTGGCGAAGGTAATTTTAATCGTTGTATTCAGTTGGCGGAAGGTGAATATACTGGGATATTCCATGCTGATGATTTGTACGAACCGGATATGGTTGCAAAGCAAGTAAGTTTCTTGGAAGCCCCTACAGAAGCAGGCGCAGTGTTCACCGAAGCAAGTTTGATCGACGACAAAGGTCATAAGGTTGGTGCGCTTCACTTGCCAAAAGACATTGTAAATCAAAGTGGTATATATGATTTTAGTGCCCTGTTTAAAGCTGTTTTACGTCATTCCAATTTTTTCATTTGTCCCAGCGTGATGGTGCGCACCCAAGTGTATCAACAAGAAATTAAATATTGGCGAGGAGATTTTTTTAAATCCAGTGCAGATTTAGATGTATGGTTGCGTATCCTTCAATATCATTCGGTTGGCTATCTCTTAGAGCCTTTAATGCGTTACCGAATTGGTAATAATCAATTTTCTGCGCGTGTTCGTTTAGAGACAGCAAGAGCAGATTTTTTTCTCGTCACTGAGCATTACTTGGCACAAGAACAGGTTCAAGTATTGCTTAATGACGATGATCTGCGTAATCACCGGTGGCTGGAACGTAGGGATCGATTGATGCGTTCAATCAATTTATTCATTATTGATAAGCCAGAGCAGGCTCTAGCTTTACTGCATGACTTATTTTCTTGGGATACCTTATTCTCCGCAATCAAGACTAAGCGGGGCTTTTTGGTTTTGTTTAGCGGAATTTATATAAAGTTACTAGCTTTCCTTCATTTGTATCAGACAGGTAAAACATCATTAATCTATCTAAAGCGCTTATCGCACAAATGAGGTCTTGAGCTAAAAATGTCTGGACGATTTTACATCCATGCACCTAATGTGCACCAAGGCGGCGGCAGGTCTTTACTTGAACCTTTACTAAACTCAGTGCACGACAAAACAGAGTTTTTCGTGTGTGTAGATGAGCGTATGCCTTTGGCGACAAATTTAGCCGATAAGGTGCAAATTAAGCGAGTAAAACCTTCTGTGCGGCAGCGTTTGAATGCAGAAAAATGGCTTGCCGAGAATGTTAGAGCGGATGACAAGGTGTTGTGTTTTGGCAATCTTCCTCCGTTGTTCAAATTAAAAGGGTACACCATTGTTTTTGTACAAAACCGCTATTTGATTGATGATGTTTCTCTTAATAAGTTTCCTTTCAGGGTTAGGTTGCGTCTTGCCATGGAAAGGCTATGGTTAGCTGGAAAGTTAATTAATGCTGACGAATTTGTTGTGCAAACGCAAACCATGAAAAGATTGTTGGAAATAAAAATACAAGGACTCAAACCGATTCGTATTCTACCCTTTGTAGCAGAACCCAATGGCTATATGCGAAACGTTTTAGAAGAAGGGGTGAAAAAAGATAATGACTTTGACTTTTTGTATGTTGCATCAGGTGAACCGCACAAGAATCACCAAAAATTAATCGAAGCTTGGTGCTTGTTAGCTCAAGAAGGACTATTTCCCTCGCTATGCTTGACCTTGGAAGAGGCTCGTTTTTCTAAATTATGCCAAAAAGTAGACGCTATGCGGCAACAGCATAACT
>CANJSM010000109.1 GCA_947477015.1 Legionellaceae bacterium | reverse complement strand
TTTCACCCGGATGCCCATCAGTCCACAACTGTTTGCCCATGCGCGACCCATTGTGTGCTATCAACGCATTTGCAGCATCTAGAATGGTTGATGTAGACCGGTAGTTTTGTTCCAAGCGAATCACTTGCGCATTCCTAAAATCACGCGAAAACCGTTGAATATTTTCAACTTTTGCTCCACGCCAACCATAAATCGATTGATCATCATCCCCAACGGCCATGACGATAGCGTGCTCTCCAGCCAGCAAACGAATCCAAGCATATTGAGTCGTGTTAGTATCTTGAAACTCATCCACTAATATGGCTTGAAACCGCTGCTGATAATGCGCTAGCAAAGCAGGATTATCACGTAGTAATTCATGTGTACGCAGCAAAATTTCCGCAAAATCAATCACACCAGCCGTTTGACAAGCCTGTTCGTATGCTTGATAGATTTGTATCCATGTTTTCATCGGACCATACTGCTGGGCATTGATATGCTGTGGACGAAGTCCTTCATCCTTTCGGGCATTGATAAACGATTGAGCTTGTTTGACAGGCCATTGTTCAACATCAAGATTAAGGGTGGCAATCACCCGTTTAATCACTCGAGCCTGATCGTCACTGTCGAGAATATGAAACTGCTGCGGTAATTTGGCTTCTTCGTAATGGCGACGTAACAAGCGATGGCATAACCCATGAAACGTGCCCACCCAGAGCCCTTGAATTGGACAATCCAAGACACTGCTCAAACGCGTTTTCATTTCTCCTGCTGCTTTGTTGGTAAAGGTCACGGCCAAAATGGCATGCGGCGAAATATGTTGAACGTCAACCAACCACGCAATTCGACTGACCAACACCCGTGTTTTGCCACTCCCCGCACCCGCCAAAACCAACGCATTTTCCATCGGCGCGGTCACAGCACTGCATTGCCGCTCATTCAGGCCGTTCAAGTAGGTAGGAGTAGTCATAGAGTGTTCCTTTGGCGTTGAACAGATCGTGATAACACTAGGTTGCGTGCTATTCGTGTCATATCGTATAAAATTCAAGTTGGCTATTGTACAAAGATTTTAATCTACTAACAATTAGGGGCTGTTGACTTATGCATTGGGTATATTCAAGATCCTCAATCTCATGTAACATCAAGAGTTCACACTTAGATGATGAAACATACCATGCGACCACTCATTAAATATGCAACACTAGCGGCCACATTAATACTGTCTGCATGTGCAACAAAAGGCCAAAACCCAGTCGATCCTTACGAACCATTTAATCGTAAAGTGTATAAATTCAATGCAGCGTTTGATTCCGTGATTTTAAAACCGCCCGCCAAAGTCTATGCGGCGGTAGTGCCGCCGGAAGTTCGTGCAGGCATCAATAATGCCTATAATAATGTCAACATGCTCCCCACTGTTGCGAATGACTTATTGCAAGCGGATTGGACTGTTGCTATCAAAGACACTTGGCGTTTTATTATCAACTCAACCCTCGGTATTGCAGGGATATTTGATCCAGCCAGTACGTTTAAATTACCCCCTCACAGCAATGATTTAGGTCTCACCTTTGCTAAATGGGGTGACAAACAATCGCCTTATTTGGTCATTCCATTCTTAGGACCTAGCACATTTCGTGATGGCATGGGATTAATGTTTGATTATGCATTGTTTACTCCCTACCCCTATATTAAATCCGATGCCTTACTGTATGGGATATTAGGATTACGTTACGTGGACTTGCGTTCGCAAATGTTTGACGCCGATAAATTAATGGCCGGTGCCATCGACCCATACACATTCATGCGCGATGCTTATTTGCAACATCGTCAATATTTAATGACTGGAGAAACACAACAAGAATCCAGCGCATTGTATGTAGACGAAGAAGCTAACGAGGCCAATGACAAAATATTGCCAGAAACGCCTGCGAACGGCACCCCTTCCAAATTCCCACTAACAACGGCGCAACATGCTACACATCGCACTGCATCAGCCTGAGATCCCCCCTAATACGGGGAACATCATCCGTTTGTGCGCCAACAGCGGCGCACAGCTGCATTTAATTCATCCCTTAGGCTTTGCCTTGGATGACAAACGCATGAGGCGAGCAGGCCTTGATTACCATGAATGGGCCAGCATCATTCATTATCCAGACGATGCTGCGTTTATTGAGCAAAACCAGCATCGTAGGATATTTGCATGTTCAACTAAAGCCACAAAAAACTACACAGATGTAACCTATGAAGACGGCGACATGCTTCTTTTTGGGGCTGAAACACGGGGTTTACCTATTGAGCTGCGTGAGCGGTATGATGCGATTAAAATCCCCATGCAAGCATCTAGCCGTAGCTTGAATTTATCCAATTCAGTTGCAATTATTCTGTTTGAGGCTTGGCGACAGCTGGATTTTTCTTGACATGCTCCCCTCCGTAAACGAAGAGGAGCATGTCAATCACGATTGTCTCTGAATCATTGATTCCAAACATCGCAAATAATCGCCTGCAATATCTATCCCTGTAGCTGCACTGATTTCACGAATGCAAGTGGGACTGGTGACGTTAATTTCAGTCAAATAATCACCAATGACATCAATTCCAACAAAGTAGAGTCCTTTAGCCTTGAGAGTAGGAGCAATTTGCGCACAAATCCAACGATCGCGCTCAGTTATTTCAACGACCTCCCCTCGGGCACCTGCAGCCAAATTACCCCGTAATTCACCGGGGGCTGGAATGCGTGCTAAGGCAAAGGGAACTGGCTCACCATTGATAAGCAGAATGCGTTTGTCGCCCAAGGTGCTGATCTCAGGAATATACTGCTGCGCCATAATGCTCACGCGTTGTCCATGCGTTAATACTTCTAAAATAACGGATAAATTGCGTGAGTCATCATTAACATGAAACACCGCATTACCGCCCATGCCTTCCAAGGGTTTGAAAATAACATTACGATGCTGTTGCCAGAATTCGCGTAAACGTTGAATATCACGAGTGACCAGGGTTTTCGGACAGCATTGCGGAAAACTTAGTGTAAAAAATTTTTCGTTTGAATCGCGCAAACTTTGCGGTTTATTGGCAACCAAGACACCTTCTCGTTCGGCAAGTTCCAGTGCATAGGTTGCGTAGATGTATTCTAAATCAAAGGGGGGATCTTTACGCATTAAAATGATGTCGAAATCACTCAAAGGTACCTCGCCCAACGGCGTTGTGTTAGCCCAATTGAGTTGGTTTTCATCTAACACAACGATAGAGGCAGCCTTGGCATAGGCTTTGCCTTGCTGACAAAACAAATCGTTTTGCGTAAAATAAAAACAGCTCCAGCCCATAGCTTGTGCGCTTTTAATCATCGCCACTGTAGAGTCTTTATAAGGTTTTAAAGCCTGTAAAGGATCCATTAAAATCGCTAATCTCATCATTATTTCCCCTGCGAATTTGCAATTTCACGCGCGGCTGCAAGTGCTGCTAATCGTGCAATTACACCATAAGCATAAAAGCGATTTGGCGAATCTACAGCCGACAATTCATTACATGGCATGTTACATGACTGTGCAAACGCGAGTGGCTCAAAATGCATACCGGGTGCGTTGAGATTTTCGTCAGGGCCTCTATCTTGGTGTACGCGATAAAATCCACCGACGACAAACTCACCAATCATATACAGCACGGGCTCTGCTACAGCACCATCAGGCATGGTTTCCAAACTATAAACGCCTTCTTGAATGATCAATTGACTAACCTTGCGACTGCCCTTTGCAGACGACATACTGGTACGCTGTTTACGATTAAGCTCTAGCAACTGCGCTCCCTCATGTACCATCATCACACCCATGCCATAGGTGCCATTATCGGCTTTCACCACAACAAAGGGCTTTTCTAAAATTCCATAGGCAGCATATTTGACCCGAATTAGAGCCAGTAATTCGTCAACAGCTAAGGCCAACTGAGCCATACCCGTTTGACTCATAAAATCAACTTCATCCACAGCACTAAACAAAGGGTTAATTAACCAAGGATCTAGATTGACTAAACTGGAAAATTCATTCGCAACCTCTGCAAAGTGTTGAAAATGGCTCGTTTTAAGACGCGATGACCACCCAAGCTCAACGGGTGGCTGGATGTCTTGCTGTAAGCCTTGCAAGGCATCAGGGATCCCTGATGATAAATCATTATTCAATAATAAAAGACAAGGCTCAAAATTCTCTAATCCTATCTTCCCCTGTTGATGCCTCAATGGCTCAAGCAACAAAACCGAACCATTTTGTGCAGTTAATTCAACCGGCGTGGTCACCGCTGGATCAAGGCTAGCTATCCGTACAATAAATCCTGCTTGAGAAAAAATATCACGAAGTACGCTTAAGCTACTTAAATAATAGAGGTTACGTGTGTGACTTTCCGGCAGGATTAGGATTTTTGTGCACGCTTTCCCCCCATCTTTTAACGCAGATTGAGCCGCTTGGATACACAAAGGAAGAAAATCACGATTGAGATTGTTAAAGCCTGCTGGAAACAAGTTGGTATCCACCGGGACAATTTTAAACCCAGCATGCCGTAAATCAACCGAAGAGGTAATGGGCGCGGGGGTTTCGTGCCATTTTTGTTTAAACCACGCCTCGATAGTAGCCACATTACTTAGAATCACTGCTTCCATCGGGTGCAAAGGCCCCGCGTGTGCTGTGGTCAAATGAGGGACTGGAGTGTGCATGTTTGACATACGCCTCTCAAAATAATTAGATCATTTGTTATTATAGCAGCTGATTGATAAACTGCTGTATCTCAACTTTTTCAACATGACTCATCATGCTTTTAGAACTGGCCAAACAATATGGCGAACAAATTCAAACAGGCTATTACTTAATGCTGCTCATTAATGGTTTGTTGCATTTAATATTTGCTGGCGCAGTGGCCCGTGACGCAGGCAATTTATATAAACTAGGACAAAGACCTGCCTTGGTCTCAGCCCCAACTTGGGCCTTTGCAACATTAATCGGTGGTGTAATTACCGCAACCATTTATTGGTTTATTCATCACTCCACACTCACACGCCCAACCACAAGAGAAACTCACTATGACAAACCATAAAATAAAAACCATCGATGTCCATGAATTAAAAAAACACTACGATGCCTCTCCTGATTTGTATTTAATCGACGTTCGAGAAGCTCATGAATGGCAAGAGCAACACATTCCGCGCGCAGTGCACATCCCCAAAGATGAGCTAGTCAACGTTATTGAACAAACTATTCCAGATAAAGAAGCCACGATTTACTTGCATTGCCGAGGTGGGGTGAGATCACTTTACGCGGCAGATTGCCTGATGAATTTGGGTTATCAAAATGTATACTCTGTGGATGGCGGGATAATGGATTGGATGGGGTCTGGATATCCGGTTGTTTGAGGTTGAACGTCATCCCAAGCGCCATGAGGGATGACGTTTACACGTTATTCTACAGAAAATACACTCTGTAATTGAGTCAAATGGCCATCCACAAAAGATTTCCCCAACCCACGAACTTGGGCCAAATCTTCAACCGATTTATACTCACCATGTTCCACACGATAATTTACAATGGCTTCTGCACGTTTTTTTCCGATGCCTTTAAACGATCCAGTTAGCTCTTGAGCAGTGGCGGTATTTAAATTAATTTTTTTAACGACCTGCTCCTGTAAAGGAGGCGGCGCAATGGGTTTAACCTCTTGCGACATCACTTCGGTGGACACAGAAATAACAAAAAAAGACAAAATAACAGCAAACAGCGTTGCTTTCATAACTAACTCCTTGATTGATTGGACTAAAATACTCTTGCTTCTTCAAGAGCGCGGCTAGTATCTCAGGGTCGATTTATAAAGTCTATAGCTTTACGATCAATTCTCACGGCTGTCGCATTAAAATTTGATCAACCTGCCGTAGGTTGGGCCTTGGCCCAATGGCGCTTCCAAGAGGCGCCTATTTTTTTAACAATTCATAAGCAAGCACTTTTCTTGTTCACTTTTTCTGTTGTAATTTGCGGTATTTTATTTT
>CANJSM010000108.1 GCA_947477015.1 Legionellaceae bacterium | reverse complement strand
GGCGCGTGATCAACAAGCTCAACTAGCCAATGAACGCCAGGCGCATATCAATACGCTGACACAAGAACGAGATCAGTTCGCCCAACAAGCAACGGCACGACAAACCCAACTGGAAGCACTGACACAGGCGAAGGCGGCGGTTGAGCAGGAAAAAGCTTCGCTCATACAAAGCCGCGATGCCCTTGGTAATGAAGTGACTGCCTTAAACCAAGCGCGTGACCAACAAGCTCAACTAGCTAATGAACGCCAGGCGCATATCAATACGCTGACACAAGAACGAGATCAGTTCGCCCAACAAGCAACGGAGCGACAAACCCAACTGGACGCACTCACACACGCGAAGGCGGCGGTTGAGGAGGAAAAAACCTCGCTTATACAGAGCCGTGATGCCCTCAGTAATGAGCTGGCAGCCGCACAACAGGCGCGTGACCAACAAGCTCAACTAGCCAATGAACGACAAGCAGCTATCGATGCGCTGACACAAGAGCGTGATCAGTTCGCTCAGCAAGCAGCGGCACGACAAGCGCAGCTGGAAGCACTGACACTGGCGAAGGCGGCGGTTGAGCAGGAAAAAACCTCGCTCATTCAAAGCCGGGATGCCCTCGGTAATGAAGTGACTGCCTTAAGCCAATTACGCGATCAACAAACGCAACTAGTAGCTGAACGTCAGGTACAAATTGAAACCTTGTCACATGAGCTTACTAATAATGTGCAGCAAGCCCAACAACTGCAAAGCCAAGTTGAAGCACTTAGCCAAACCAATACACTACTCAATCTAGAAAAGTCTACCTTTGCAGAGCAACAGGAGTCATTAAAAAATGAATTGGCAGCACTCAAGCAGACGCTGGATCAACAAGCCTTGAGTATTATCCAAAGCATTACAGAACTTGATCAGCTGCATGCCCAGCTAGAACAACAAGAAGCTGTTATGGCCAAATTAAAAGACCAATATGCTGAAAGTGATGTACGTCAACGGTTGTTAAATGACGAAATGTTTAAGGCGGAAGCTCAGCTTGAACTGATTAAAGACGTTTTGCTAAGAGAGCCAGGTTTATGAGATATAGAGCCATTGGAAGATGTATTTAATGAAAAGGCCTGTATCGTTTAAGAAATTAACTGCTCTGATTAGCCGATGCTTTAAACGTACACCCAAAAACCAACCCACGCCCATAGATGCAACAACAGAAGAAGACGATCAAATAATGCTCAATCACACTGATGGCTTGGTGCCCTATGATGAAAATTTGTTAGAGTGTGCCCGAACCCAATGGCAATTTGGTGATTGGGAAAGCTTAATAAAAATCGAACGAGAGACACTACAACACCATCCTGACCGGGCAAAATTGGCGCTGTTAGCGGCTGCCGGGCATTTGCAACAAGGTGACAATAATACAGCAAGGCAATTTACCCGCTTGGCCCAAGATTGGGGCTGCAGTAAAAAAATGATTAGCCAAATATTAATTGCCGGCGTGCATAACAGCTTGGGTCGCGCGTCTCTAATAAATGGCGATAGCCAACGGGCACTACAACATTTTGAATTTGCCATTTCGTCTGGGTCGCCTGCGGGTGAGGTACGGCTGTTGACAAAGGCTCGATTAGGGGAGCAGTTGGGGCAATTGGGGCAATTGGGGTTGGCGGAAGATACACTGGATGTATGTCTGAGTATTGATAATGTTGGGTTGCGAAAAGATGCAACCCAAACTACGCGGCTTGCACATGCAAGGATGAGTCAACATTACAATCAAATAGGGACGCCAATATCACCGCAGTCCATTATTCAAACTACAAACACTTACTCTATGAAGACAATACATCAGGATAAATTTTTAAAAAAAAAGAACAACAATAAAATTATTTGGTTTCATGTTGGGCCGGTTAAAACAGGGTCAACATTCATACAATATATGTTATGGAAACACAGAAATTACCTTAGTAAACATGATATATGTTATTTTGACTATAGCGAGCCGAAACTTCATTTACCGCGATACTCAAATGCCGATTTTTTAATGAATGACATGAGCTTTGATGTGGATCAAGAAGTTTATGAAAAACTATTTTCTGTTGAATATAATGAAATAATCATCTCCGAAGAGGGCTTGTGGGCACGTATTCATGTTCTAAATAATAAATGTTTTGATGGTTTTACGAAGAAAATAATAGTCTACATAAGAAATCCAGTTGAACAAGTTGCGTCATGGGCTGCTGAGAATGCATTACCTTACAACGGGATTCAGGATTGCGACGCAGTTGGTGGATATGGAGTTTTAGACATCGAATTAGGCATAAGATTATTAACTACTGACTACATTAACATATTCGCGGATTTTTTAAAATCCATAAAGAATTTATATAAAACAGAAGTAATTTATAAAAATTACGACGAGATCAAATTTTCCGATAATGATATTTTCATCGACTTTATTAAGACAATTAACAAAGATATAGTCGATGACCCAGAGTTTATTGAGATATGCAAATCTAATGACGATGGCTTAGGCAAAAATATTTCAATGAGCAGGAAGTATTGCGATGTTTCATCCCTTATATATTTTTATCTGAGCAATCAGGGCATTAGGCAATATTACTCGTCGGAAATGGTGGAATTTGTTTATAGTAAATGCAAATCCGGCGATGAGCGACCTGTAATTGAAACTATGTCTGACGACTGGATAGAGAAAGTGGCCGAAGATCTACGTTGCGTTAACGATATGTTAGCGGAACAGTATCCTGAATATAAACATATAGTTGGATTCCAATACCCACAGATATACAGAACATCTAGAGCTTCATATATTCAAATTGACTGTGAAGAGGTTTATATGTTAGCTGATCAGTGGATGAGCAATAAAGGTTAATCATGATGAAAAAATCTATACTTAATATACAAAAAAAAGCCATTATTGAGCAATTTGATGAGGAATATTATAGGGAGAATATTTCAGATTCCGACTTGAAAGGCATGGATCCCCTTGAGCATTATATAACTATTGGTTGGAAAATTGGATTAAATCCTAGTCCTGATTTTTCTGTAAATGAATACATCAAAGACAAACCGAATTTTATTGTTTTGGATATAGAGCCGCTCTACTATATGTTACGAAAAAATCGTTTAGCAGAGCCAGATTATGTCTTTCATCATATGGGGGGATATGGAGATAGTAATAATCTTTTAAAAATTAAAGAGATTGTTGCTTCGTACTTTGATATTGCGTTTTATCTAATTCAAATACCGAGCGTTAGTAATTTAAAGCAAGACCCGGTTGAGCACTATGTAGAAATAGGGTGGAAGGATTTAATTGATCCAAATCCTGAATTTTCAGTTTCGATATATCTAGAAAACAACCCAGAAGTGAAAGCCAAAGGGATAGAGCCGTTTTATCATTGGATAACCAACGGCCGCAAGGAAGGCATTAAAAGTTATTACAGTTTATATCCGGCTAAAAAATATACCACAGCAGAAATACAGGTATTAAAGTACTTTGACTTTCCTTATTATTTAAATACCTACCCTGATGTAAAGGAAATAAAGCACAACCCATTAATACATTATATGCGAGGAGGATGGAGGGAAGGTAGAAATCCAAATAAGAATTTTAAAACAAGCGTCTACATTTTAAATAACCTTGATCTAATCACGTCGGGGCAGAACCCATTCCAACACTATGTATTGAGCGAGAATGCAATAGCATTAGATGAGGATGAGGTTTCTGTCGTCAAAAAACTTCTTGGTTATAAGGTGTATCATGCTTATCAAGATATTACATTTCCTCAAAAAGTTGAACATACCAGCAAATTGGCGGTATTTATTTTGCCTGAACATAACGAAATGAGCGGGGGAATCTTCTCCATTTTCTCGATTATTAATGTTTTAAGGCGAATGAAATTAAATCATGGATACGACGTCATCTTGATGACTAGGCCAAATAAAGGTAACTACACATATTGCAGACAAAGACACTTCATTAACTCTGAAGACGTTTATAGATTTGAGCAAATCACAAGATGCAGATCTTTGAAAGATTTGTACATACACATACCAGAGTATGCAACGGTAAATTTTGTGTCTGATCTCGCTAATAATGTTAAAGATCACCTTAGTTCTGTGCCAAATGTTTATATTAACATATTGAATCAGAATACAGAATTAATGCCAGATGCTGTCTATTTTGAAGATCTTAGATTATTTTCCACTAAGCCATTGAGTCAATCAGTAGCGCATCATGCGTATTTTGGGCAAGAGTATGCGGACAAATACAATCTGCAAACTTTACTTCTCCCCGCTTATACTGATCTAAGTGCATATGCTCCAACATCTTTTAAGGATAAAGAGAAAATCATTATTTACTCGTCAGATAATGCCCCTCATAAAAGAGCCACTATTGACAAGATTAAAAATCATTTTAATGAATACAAATTGATAGAGATTCATAATTTTACTTTTGATGAATATATGGATTTGGCGACACGCTGTATGTTTTCTATATCTTTTGGCGAGGGGTTTGATGGTTATGTGGCACAACCAATTTATATGGGCGGAATTGGCATGGCTCTTTATAAAAAGGAGTTCTTTCCATCAGATATATTTATTGGATATGATATATTTTTTAAATCAGAAGAAGATATGATTGATAATATATGCTCTGTGATGGATGCGTATATTGAAAATCCATCGATGTATAATTCACTTAACAGGGAACTCTTAGTCGAATACAATAAACTCTATTGTTTTAATGAGTATGTTGAGAAAATTACAAAACTTATTCATAGAGACTTCGATATTCATCCAGGAAGCATAGATGTGAAGCGAATTAACCTCGGCTTTCGTTCTGTTGACGCTAGTTCAGGCATTAATCTGTAAATGAAATGTCACGTTAATTTGGAGTATCTGGCCACACGGGTTTGCATATTGCCCACCACACCAGCATTCAGAGTTGGCGACAGCAGGGCGTGCAACATGGGCTCCAGCCAGCCGGGCTCGAACAACAGGTCGTTGTTCAGCAGCGCCAAGACATCCCCGGTTGCGACCAATGCAGCCCTGTTGTTGGTCTTGGCATAGCCCAGGTTGCGCGGGTTAAGCAGTGTTTTGATGTGCGGGTCGGACGATATTGCCAACCACGCCCGAGTGCCGTCGGTTGAAAAATCATCGATCAGAATGATTTCATGCGCCAACCCTGCTGGTATCGTCGCCCGCAACGATACCAGCATGGCCTGGGTATGCGCCAAGTGGTTAAACAGCGGAATGATGAAACTTACTTTTTGCACTCACGTCGTCCTGTCTATGACCACCGCAATTGCCGGCGATTGGCCCTACCCGGATGATTTCGCGATGACTGCCATATGACAGGATCGCCGACATCTGTAAAATCACTTTGAGCGAGACTGTGCTTTCAAAGAAGGAAAAACCTGGCAGTCAGAAAGGCGTTTGATTTGGTCGTAGTGCGCCATCACTGAAGCGCGACTGCTATTAAACGAGCATTCTTCGCAAATCTTAGCGCCTAACAGAGGTACCCCACAAGTGATACCATTTCGTACCAGAGTTACTGATTCACACGCAAAAGAAAGGTCATGAATCCATTGTATGATCGGACGGTAAGCCCTAACATTCAAAAGGAGACGGACAAGACTACCTGATTCAAATCCCAGCGCTGAATGCAGGAACGACATACTAGGCTGTAGGGAGCCAAATTTTGCAGATAAACCATCAAGGCAAGTCAGACCAACAAACTCATCGTTTAAACAAACTTCGACAAGAATTGGAGTCCTTGTGTCATGCGTTGCTATTTTTGGCGGACCGGGGTTGCTCGCTGTATAAAAGTCGGCTTCTGCGTTAACGTCAGATAACACAGCACAAGCCGTGTGCCATTGTGGGTTTTCAGCCAAACTACTATTTGCCCAATCTAGCCGTGCTTCATCAGCTTCAATTAAGACTGCACAAGGCACTTGCCATTGGCGCCACTGATGTAGTTCACCCTTACCACTACCGGCACCAATATGTATAACCAATTGTGGTGGCGC
>CANJSM010000107.1 GCA_947477015.1 Legionellaceae bacterium | reverse complement strand
GAGCCTAGAGCTGTTAGGCAAAGGCCTAAGTCGTTTCCTGTTTTAAAACAAAGTAGAAAAAGTGAACAAGAAAAGTTGTTGCTTATGAATTGTTAAAAAAATAGGCGCCTCTTGGAAGCGCCATTGGGCCAAGGCCCAACCTACGGCAGGTTGACCAAATTTTAATGCGACAGCCGTGCGCTTTAGAAGCGTTGAAGTATTCACCAGAGTTTGCGATGATGTAGAACTACTAAGCCTTCGAGACAGCATAAACGCCTCATTAGCCCAAACGGTAAAGGATTACATTTAAATAATAAGGATATATGGGAGCACATGTTAAAACATTTCGTCATCATGGCATGCTTTCTTCTCAGTGCTTGTGGAATGGTCGGTCCAGACTACAAAGAGCCTCAAAAGAGTGTGGCAAAAAACTGGCTTAAAAAAA
Organism: Legionellaceae bacterium; assembly: GCA_947477015.1. Classification (GTDB taxonomy): domain Bacteria; phylum Pseudomonadota; class Gammaproteobacteria; order Legionellales; family Legionellaceae; genus DDPF01. The sequence continues at coordinate 5,946 of CANJSM010000107.1, read as the reverse complement.
GCCAAGCTGTCAACAACAAGCCTGTAAAAGATGCTTCATGGTGGACCGTATTCCATGACCCCAATTTAACAGCCTTAATCAACAGCGGTTATCAAAATAATTTATCGTTGCAGAGTGCTGCCGTTCGTGTGTTACAAGCACGCGCACAATTGGCTCAATCTGTAGGGGAATTATATCCTCAGCAACAAGCTATCACGGGCAACTATAATTACAACCGAATAGGCGGAAGCTCCTTACAAATGGTATTGCCTCCGGTATTTGAAACCGCCTTAATGGGTTTTTCTGCCAACTGGGAAATTGATTTTTGGGGCAAATACCGTCGAGCGATTCAATCCAATGAGGCTACCTTTTTAGCATCTTTCGCCGCCTATGATAATGCACTCATTACACTGACCGCAGACATAGCCAGTGCCTATATTACTATTCGAACCGATGAACGATTAATACACATCACCCAACAAAATATTAAATTACAACAAATGAGTTTAAAACTGACCCAATCTCGTTATCGTGCAGGACAAATCAGCTTAATGGATGTGGAACAGGCGACAACCGAATTGAATGAAACAGAAGCCACCCTACCCGCATTAATCAGCCAATTGCAAACGCAAAAAGATGCCTTAGCGGTCTTACTAGGCATTACTCCGGATAAAGTCGATTCTTTATTATTAAAAAAACAAGGTATTCCTGTCGCCCCTAAAACAGTCGCGGTAGGAATACCCATTGATACACTGGAAAAGCGCCCTGATATCTATCAAGCGCGTGAAGAAGCCATCGCTCAATCAGCAAGCATTGGTGCAGTTAAAGCCAACTTGTATCCGGCTTTTTCTTTATCAGGCACCTTTGCGTTCGCTTCAAACAACATCTATGGCTCCTCTGTGGCTGATCTGTTTAGCTGGTCTAATCGTACCATCACCGCAGGCCCTGGTTTAAACTGGCCAATATTTAATTATGGTCAAATTACCAATGCAGTTCGCACTCAAGATGCCGCGTTCCAACAAGCCTTGTTGAAGTACCTTAATTTAGTCTTGAAAGCACAGCAAGAAGTGCAAGACAATATCACCCGCTTCATTGAATCTAAAAAGTCGGAACAATTTTTAACTACGGCTGCGCGCTCCGCCATTAAAGCCACGCAACTCAGCATCATTCGTTATCGAGAAGGCGAGACTGATTACACCAGCGTTCTATATGCGGAACAACAACAATTGCGTGTGCAAACCTCACAAGTTAGATCCCAAGGTGATGTGCCTTTAGCCCTTGTTGCATTATACCGCGCCTTGGGTGGCGGCTGGCAAATTCGAAAAGGAAACGACATTATTCCTAAACCCATTAAAGCAGAAATGGCAGCACGAACGAACTGGGGCAAGTTGTTGACGCAACAAGCACATCAACCTCCAGTCAACAAAAAACAAAAAATCGAACAACTTTATCTACCCAGCTGGTGATGAGCATGAAACTGGACAAAACATTAAAATCGAAAGTCATTAAAGCCGCACAAATCGCTTTGGCCGCTTTTCTTTTGATGGATATCATGATGCATTACAAATCGATGCATCATGGACCTCAAATTCCCATTCCACCGGTGACTGTTAAAAAGCCTCAATCAACCATGATGGTTGAATACATGCAGCAAACAGGGAATACCGTGGCGTTTAATTCCGTTAATTTAGTGGCACGAATTCCAGGGTATCTCGACGCCATAGAGTTTACTGACGGAACGTTTGTTAAAAAAGGACAAAACTTATTTATCATTGAGCCAGAACCGTACATGGCCCAATTATTAGGTGCAAAAGCCTCTTTAGCTGCCCAAAAAGCCATTGAGTCTTACGATAAAGCAGAATATGCACGCCAACAAAGAATGTATAAGGAAAATGCCACGTCTTTGAATAATGTTGAAAAGTGGTTGGCTAAAAGCCATGAATCAGAAGCTGAAGTCGCAAAAGCTGCCGCCAATGTGGAGATTGCCGAAATCAATTACAGCTACACACACATCGCCGCCCCATTTAATGGGCGCATTGGCCGCCATCTGGTCGACATAGGCAATTACGTAGGCAATGGAGCGGCTACTCATCTAGCCACGATAGAACAACTGGATCCCATTTATGTCTACTTTAACCTCAACGAATTGGATTTTATCAAGTTACGGACTGCCGCACGAAACAATGGCGTGACAGAAGAAATGATCAAAGAGATTCCCGTAGATATCAGCTTGCAGAATGCTAGCGGATACCATTATGAAGGCAAACTCAATTTCGTCAACACAGGCTTGAATGCGGCCACTGGCACCATGGAATTTCGTGCCTTATTGCCCAATAAAAATCTCAACTTGGTTCCGGGACTTTTCGTAGATATTCAAATAACCACCACCAAGCCCTCGTTGCAGCTCACAGTCCCAAACACTGCCGTGTTATATGATCAAATTGGCTCGTATGTGCTGGTGGCCGACAAAGAGAACAAAGTGGTGTTAAAACGAGTCGTCACTGGAAGCCTGAAACAGGGGCAAAGAGCTATTCTTAAGGGCATCAATGCACAAGACAATGTGATTATCAACGGGCTTCAAAATGCAACACCGGGCAATCTGGTTGCTCCTCAGCAGGAGAAATCAACAACATGATCTCGAAATTTTTCATTGAACACCCGGTGCTGGCGAATGTCATTGCCATTTTGTTGGTCTTGCTAGGATTGATAGCAATCGCCGTTTTACCGGTCAATCAATACCCATCGATTGTGCCTCCCACCATTCAAGTCACCACCAGCTATCCGGGTGCTGATGCTAAAACGTTAATTAAAACCGTAGCTCTTCCGATTGAGCAACAGGTCAATGGGGTCGAGAAAATGCTTTACATGCAATCGACCAGTACCAATAACGGGACCTACACACTGATAGTCACGTTTGCAATTGGTACCGACCTCAACTTCGCCCAAGTCTTGGTACAAAATAGAGTCCAAGCGGCCATGGCCCAATTGCCTATTCCTGTGCAGCAACAAGGGGTGTTAGTCCAACAAAAATCCACCGCAATATTACAATTTATTAACTTAACCGCCGAACATGACGAATATGACGGATTATTTTTGAATAATTATGCCACCATCAACATGCAAGATGAGTTATCACGACTGCCTGGCGTGGGTAATGTTCTGGTGTTTGGCTCAGGAACCTATGCCATGCGAATATGGCTTGATCCGAAAAAAATGTTTGCTCTCGGGTTAAATCCCAGCGATGTGATGAGTGCCATTAGTACACAAAACAAGCAAGTCTCAGCCGGTCAAATTGCAGCACCTCCAGTGTCTGGCAAGCAGGCCTATCAACTAACGGTCAATGTCCCAGGCCAATTAGCTAATCCAGATGAGTTTGCCAATATCATCATCAAAAACCAAGCTACACAACCCAATCAAGAAGCCAATGCCAGCAGCAGTGCTAGAATCATTCGTATACGCGATGTTGGGCGTGTAGAAATGGGCTCATCCAGTTACAATCAATTGGCCAAACTTAATCAAAAACCCACGGCCGCCATTGGGATATATCAATTGCCTGGCGCGAATGCACTGCAAGTCGCTCAAGAAGTTCGAGAAACAGTGGCTAAAATGGCCACAAACTTTCCTCCCGGTTTGAAATACAGCATCCCTTTTGACACCACGATTTTCGTCAAAGCCTCGGTCAATGAAGTATACAAGACATTATTTGAAGCCGGCATTTTAGTATTGTTGGTGATCTTGTTGTTCTTACAAAATGCTCGCGCCACCTTAGTGCCAGCAACCACTGTGCCGGTCACGATTATCGGTGCTTTTTTAGCGATGCTAATTTTAGGGTACTCGATCAACTTATTAACGTTATTTGCCTTGGTTTTGGCAATAGGCATAGTCGTGGATGATGCGATAGTGATCGTTGAAGGCGTGACTCAACACATTGAGCATGGCATGACGCCTAAATCATCAGCAATCAAAGCCATGCAAGAGTTAATGGGGCCTATTATCGGTATTACGCTGGTGCTGATGGCAGTGTTTGTTCCTGCAGGCTTTATGCCCGGGTTAACCGGGGCCATGTATGCTCAATTTGCTTTGGTGATTGCAGCAACTGCTTTTATCAGTGCTATCAACGCGATGACGTTAAAACCCACTCAATGTGCGCTATGGCTCAAGCCAAACGATACCACTCAATCTAAAAATATATTTTTCCGTGGCTTTGACCGATTATACAACCCGCTAGAAGAAGCCTATTTACGATTCGTTGACCGCTTGGTCGCTCGCAGTGGGTTCGTGTGCTCGATTGGAATTTTATTGGTCATTGCGGCTATTTTTGGCTTGAGTAAAATACCAACCGGTTTTATTCCAATTGAAGATCAGGGTTATTTAATGTTAAACGTACAACTTCCTGATGGCGCAACCTTAGGGCGAACCGAGGAGGTCCTTGATTCATTGTCAAAGCAAGTTTCAACAATTGGCGGCGTAGATAATCTCATTACCATTGACGGCGTTTCTCTTTTAGATAACAACGCCAATTTAGCGAACGCAGGCGTTCTTTATATCATTTTTAAAGATTGGAGCGTCCGTGGCAAGGGGGAAAACCTAAAGGCGCTGTATACCCAATTAAACGCGATAGCACAAAACACCTTGGATGCAAAAGTACTGGTTGTCGTACCACCTGCTATTCAAGGTTTAGGACAGTCCGGTGGTTTTCAAATGCAATTGGAACTAAAAGATGGTTCGTTTGACTATCGAAAACTCCAAGCAGCGACTGATCAACTGATTCAATATGGCAGTCAACAACCTGAACTGCAAAGACTCATGACATCCTTTCGCTCAGCAGTCCCACAACTGAGCGCTCCTATCAATCGAACCAAAGCTGAGTCACTAGGAGTTTCTGTCGGTGATGCATCCGATGCACTACAAACCTATCTGGGATCCTCTTACGTGAATCTTTTTTCAAAGTTTGGTCAAGTATTTCAAGTTTACGTGCAGGCGGATCCGTCTTCAAGAATGACCATTGAAGACGTGCGTAACTATTATGTGAAAAATAAGAGCGGCGGCATGGTCCCCTTAGGCACACTAACAGACATGACCCCTGATGTCGGGCCATCTATTATTTCATTGTATAACTTGTACCCTTCTAGCAATATTTATGGCATGGCAGGAAGCGGTTATAGTTCCGGTGAAGCCATTAAAACGATGGAACAATTAGCTAAAGAAATTCTACCTGCAGGCATGTCTTATGAATGGACCAGTACAGCTTATCAAGAAAAAATAGCCGGTAACATGAGCTATTTTATTTTTGTGCTATCTCTCTTGTTAGTTTATTTAATTTTAGCCGGACAATATGAAAACTGGATCACGCCCATCGCCATTATTTTGAGTGTCCCACTGGCGTTAACTGGCACTGTTTTGGTGTTAAGCCTGCTGGGATTAGCCAACAACATGTATACACAAATAGGTATCCTGCTATTAATTGCTTTAGCAGCTAAAAATGCCATTTTAATCATCGAGGTAGCGCGCGAACAACGAGAGATCCATCAGAAATCGATCGTTGAGGCGGCGATTCTTGGCGCAAAAACACGCTTTCGCCCAATATTAATGACATCCTTTGCTTTTATTCTCGGTGTCATGCCGTTGGTATTTGCCACAGGCGCTGGGGCGAATGCGCGACGATCGATTGGGATAACAGTCTGCAGCGGCATGCTAGCATCCACCTGCTTGGCCGTGGTGTTTGTTCCGGTTTTTTATGTGCTACTGCAAACATGGCAGGAGCGACGAAAGAGTTAATGCTTAACACGACTGTCGCATTAAAATTTGATCAACCTGCCGTAGGTTGGGCCTTGGCCCAACAATCTAGCTATTAGATTTCGTTTTATTTGACGTGGTTTGGACTTGTATAAAATCTCCTTGAGCGCACAGGTTAGATCTAATAACTGTATTTCGACAAGGATTTTTTCTGCAACTGTGGATTTCAAT
>CANJSM010000106.1 GCA_947477015.1 Legionellaceae bacterium | reverse complement strand
AGCATCCCTTTCACTGCACGCTCAATGATACGCGCAGGATTTTTAGCCTGCAATTTATCAAAAGAAACCGACTTAATACCACCGGGATGACCCGTGTGATGATAGTACATTTTTTCTTTGAATTTACGGCCGGTTACAACCACTTTTTCTGCATTGGTGACAACGATGTAATCACCTGTATCAACGTGTGGGGTATACTCTGCTTTATGCTTGCCACGCAAACGACGGGCAATCTCTGTAGCAAGTCGACCTAATACTTTATCACTGGCATCAACTACATACCAATCACGTTTGACTTCGTGTGTCTTGGCGCTAAATGTCTTCATTAAACTAACTCCGAACCGCCTGTAAATAATAATCTTTTAATCATGGACGGGCGATTTTACCCAAAAATGAATAATATCACAAGTAAAAGATGCAGAAATATTACTAATTAATTAGCAAATGCTCCACAACCTTCCCCAAAACCATGTGTTGACTGATCAATTCATCAATATCTGAAGGTGAAGCACAGGCATACCAAACCCCTTCTGGATAAATGACAATGCAGGGCCCAAGGCCACATCGGCCAAGACACCCTGATTTACTGACACGAATTTGGCCTTCACCATGCAACCCTCTCTCTATCAGCTGAGATTTGAGATAATCAAAAAGGAGCTCACCGCCTGAATTAGCACAACAAACTTTACCCGAAGGTTTTTGATTGGTACAGACAAAAACATGCTTTGTATAATAACTCAATGCAACTTTTCCCGTTCTTCTATTTTTGTTTTCAATTTAAGCCCTGACTTAAACGTCACCACGCGTCTTGCCTCAACGGGAATATCTTCCCCGGTTTTCGGATTTCTTCCTGGCCGAGCAGGCTTGTCGCGTAAAATAAAGTTGCCAAATCCTGACAGTTTTACGTTTTCTCCCTGCTCAAGGGTGTTCCTTACTTCTTCAAAAAAATGGTCCAGCATTTCCCTTGCATCTAATTTAGTTAAGCCCAAATCATTGCACAAGGTTTCGACAACAATAGCTTTGCTTAATGCACTCACGATTCCTTCCTTAATAGATACTAGTGCCCATTCGTAGCGTCTCGAAGGACAATAGCCAAGTCAACATCCAGTTTTTTGAGTATCGTATCAATTACAGCTGTTATCTCCGCGTCTATAAGTGTGCGTTTTTCGTCCTGCAAGGTCAAGGCCATGGCCAAACTTTTTTTATCAGCAGGAATAGACTCGCCAGTATACACATCAAAAATGTCCACCGACTTAAGCAACCCAGGTTCCACGACATCACGAACTGCTAACTCAATTTCGCCAGCTGTAACTGATTTATTCACCATCAAGGATAAATCACGACGAATTTGTGGGTACTTAGAAATAGGTTGATATCGTATCGATGTATCATTGGTCAGTGGCGCTAAAGACAACTCAAATAATAATACCTCAGCGTTCAAACCCAACTCCTCTAACAGGCCTGGATGTAGGGCACCGACCCAGCCAACAGGTTTTTCACCCATTAAAATACGTGCTGATTGCCCAGGATGTAATGCAGGGTGGTTGTCCGCAATGAAACGCACTTCTTGTATCTGCAGCATGGCAAATAGCGCTTGCAGATCGCCTTTCATATCATAGAAATCCAGCATCCTAGCCGACTCACTCCAGTTCATATTGCCCTGTTCACCGGTGATTAAGCCTGCGACACAGGGGCGCTCATGGAGCGTTTCACCATCGACGTCAAACACAACGCCCGCTTCAAAAAATTTAATCGAGGTTTGTTGTCGATGCATGTTATACACCATAGAAGCCAACAAGCCTGGCCACATGCCTACACGCATTTGTGATAATTCAGATGAAATAGGATTTAACAGCTGCATCGCTTGTGCGTCAGGATAGATGGCTTGTTGAAACAACGGATCAACAAAACTGTAGCTGATGGTTTCATGATAACTCCGTCCACTCAAAAACGTTGAGATACGGCATGCCATGCGTTCTAACGGATTAATAGCCCCGGCTTGAACACTGGTTATCACAGGTGCGGCAACGATGTTGTCGTAACCATACAAACGAACTATTTCTTCTACCAAATCCACGTCTAAGGCAATATCAAAGCGATGTGAAGGGACGCCAACCGTCCAAGCACTAGGGGTTTGCTCAACCGTCATGCCTAAGTCAGTTAACATGTCAGCCATATTAGCAACAGGAATATCTAATCCAGTTAACTGCTTAACTTTGATGGGGTTAAACATAACGCTTATTTTCTGGGGCATATTTTGGGATGCGGTCATAGCGGTGATAGGACCCACGTCGCCACCAACAATAGACAACAACAGCTCTGTTGCACGCTCTAAAGCCCTTCTTGGCAAACTTGGATCAACACCGCGTTCAAATCGTTGAGATGAATCAGTACACAACGCATAACGACGTGCCACACCTGCGACCACCAATGGATTAAAGTAAGCACTTTCAAGAAAAATATCCGTTGTATCCGCTTGTACGGCACTGAACTCGCCACCCATGATCCCGGCAACAGCCAAGGTTTTTTTGGCATCAGCGACTACCAAAACGTCATCGTGAAGCGTAATGTCTTGTCCATCAAGCAAGACCAAGGTTTCCCCTGCATGTCCATATCGAACGTTGACATCACCTTGAATGGCTTGCATATCATAGGCATGCATGGGCTGACCTAACTCCATCATGACATAATTGGTGACATCCACCACAGGGTGCAGAATGCGCACACCAGCACGCCGTAAGCGCTCTTTCATCCACAAAGGGGTTGTAGCATTTGGATTAATAGCTCGAATAACGCGCCCACAATAGTGAGGACACGCTTCAGGTGCGCTTAAATGAACCACGAGGGACTCATCGGTAACAGGATCAATGATTTTGCTGGGTACATCATTGATAGTTAGGTGATTCAATGCAGCCACTTCGCGAGCCACACCAAGGATACTGAAACAATCCGCCCGATTAGGGGTCAAATCAACGTCTAAAATGTGATCATCAAGCCCCATGTATTCGCGAAGATCCATACCAACAGGAGCATCTTCGGGGAGTTCAATAATCCCTTCTGAGCGATCATCCATGCCAAGCTCTGACACAGAGCACAACATCCCCTGTGATAACTCACCTCGCAATTTAGATTCTTTGATAACCATGCCACCGGGTAAATGAGAACCGGTCAATGCAAGAGCGACCTTGAGTCCGGCTCGAACATTTGACGCGCCACAAACGATCTGAAGCGGAGAATCCCCGCCTGCATCGACTTGGCATAAAGATAGTTTATCCGCTTGAGGATGTCGGGCCGTTTGCAATACATGCGCTACAACCACGCGATTAAATACGCCAGCGACAGGAATCACCCCATCGACTTCTAAACCTGCCATAGTTAATTGAGCGGCTAGGTCTTGACCGTTTATAAGGGGATTAACCCACTCACGCAACCACGCTTCACTTACTTTCATCACACCATCCTAAAATTAAATATGTCGGCATTATGCGGGTATTTGTTACTACCGCTAAAATTGTTTCAAAAAATTCACGTCATTTTCAAACATCATGCGCAAATCATCGATGCCGTAGTAAAGCATGGCCAATCGATCGAGCCCCATGCCAAATGCCCAGCCTTGATACTCTTCGGGTGATATATTGACCGCTTTCAGCACGTTGGGATGAACCATGCCACAACCACCTACTTCAAGCCAACCGGTAAATTTACAGATCCGACATCCGCTCCCTGAACACTGGGTGCATTCAATATCCATTTCAGCTGAAGGCTCAGTAAACGGAAAATAGGATGGTCTAAAACGAAAGGCCAGCTCGCGCCCAAAAAAGTGCGCAAAAAAATCTTGTAACAAACCTTTCAGCCCAGCAAGTGTTGCCTGTTTGTCGACCAACAAACCTTCTACTTGATGGAACATCGGTGTGTGAGTTAAATCAGAATCACATCGGTACACTCGTCCTGGTGCAATCAGTCGCAATGGCGGAGTGCGTTGCTCCATGCTGCGAATTTGAACCGGTGACGTATGAGTACGTAGCAAACGGCCATCACCGAAATAAAAAGTATCATGCATTGCACGAGCGGGGTGATGCCCTGGTATGTTCAATGCTTCAAAATTATAAAATTCAGTTTCAATTTCTGGTCCTTCCAGAATATCGAAGCCTAAACGACTGAAATAGTCATTAACGTGCTGTTTTACTTGGGTCACAGGATGGAGTGAACCAGATTGATTGTTGCGGCCAGGCAAACTAACATCAACTTGTTCCGCAGTTAATTTCAACTGCAATAGCTGCTCTTTCAATTCAAGCATTTTTTCTTCTATTTTTTCAGAAATATCACGCTTGGCTTGATTGACTAATTGACCCATTTTGGGCTTTTCCTGTGCGGATAAATGCACCAGATTTTTCAGAATATCAGTAAGACGACCTTTTTTTCCCAAATAATCAACACGGATTGCTTCAAGTGTATTGATATCCTGAGCCTGTTCAATGGCCGTAAATGCGTTTTGTTGTAAGGAGGTGAGATCTTGCATAAATGAGGCCTCAGAGGGAATAGATACATTTCTTTGTAAAAAGGAGGCCGAAGCCCCCTTAGTTTTACCTAGTGGCAATCAGCTTATGCTAAAGCTGCTTTCGCCAATTCTGCAACAGCTGCAAATGCTGCTTTATCATGCACTGCCATGTCAGCCAGTACTTTACGATCCAGTTCGATTTCAGCTTTTTTCAAACCATCAATCAAACGGCTGTAAGACATACCACATTCACGTGCCTGAGCATTAATTCGCACAATCCACAACGCACGGAATTGACGTTTCTTTTGTCGACGATCGCGATAAGCGTACTGACCTGCTTTAATGACGGCCTGTTTGGCTACACGATACACACGACTACGGGCACCGTAATAACCTTTGGCTTGATCTAAAACCTTTTTGTGACGCGCTTTGGCTGTCACACCACGTTTAACTCTTGGCATTGTTCATTCTCCCCTTAACTACCGTGCAACATACGCGAAGCTAAACGCGCATCACATTTTTTCAATGTACCAGACGCAACGCGCAAATGACGTTTTTGCTTGGTCGACTTTTTGGTGAGAATGTGGTTTCTATAAGCGCCACGACGTTTAATCGCACCACTTGCAGTTTTTCGGAAGCGTTTTGCTGCTCCACGATGTGTTTTTAACTTCGGCATAACAATATACTCCGCATTGAGGAACAATCATCGTTCCTAATCTATAGTTACTTTTTCTTCGGCGATAACACCATCAATAACTGTCGGCCTTCGCGTTTTGGATGCTGTTCTACCACGGCTAATTCCGCCATGTCTTTTTGAATCCGCTCCAAAATTTTCATGCCAAGGTCTTGATGGGCCACTTCACGACCACGAAAACGCAGTGTGATTTTGACTTTATCACCATGTTCAAGGAAACGTACCAGGTTGCGTAGCTTGACCTGATAATCCCCATCTTCCGTCGTAGGACGGAATTTTAGCTCTTTGATTTGAATCTGCTTCTGCTTTTTCTTGGCTTCAGCTTGCTTCTTACTCACTTCAAAGAGAAATTTACCATAATCCATGATGCGGCATACTGGCGGCTTGGCTGTAGGTGAAATTTCTACCAAATCATAGCCACCCTCTTCCGCAGTACGCAACGCTTCACGTGTCGATACTATTCCTGCCTGATTGCCATCTACATCAATTAAGCGTACCTCAGGTACATTGATTTGTTCATTGATTCGCGCGCGATCACTCTCACGCTTATTTGATGCACTAATGGTTAATCCTCCGGCTAAGTTTTAAGTTCAACACGTTGCTTTGTGTTAATTTCAGAAAGCAGTGTATCGCAAATTGTATCAATTGTCATCACACCTAAATCAGTACCATTGCGTGATCGAACAGTGACGAGGCTATTTTCAACCTCTTTGTCACCAATAATCACTAAATAAGGCACTTTTTGTAGCGTGTGTTCACGGATTTTAAAGCCTATCTTCTCATTTCTCAAGTCTATATTGACTCTAATGCCTTTATTTCGCAAAATTTGGGTCACTTTATCCGCATAGTCGTTTTGTTTTTCACTAATAGTCAGGACACTCACCTGCGTAGGAGCCAGCCATAACGGGAACAATCCGGCGTAGTGCTCAATTAGAATACCGATAAAACGCTCTAGCGACCCCAAAATAGCTCGATGGATCATCACCGGCGTTTGCTTGCTTCCGTCTTCTGCCACAAACTGGGCATCTAATCTATCAGGCATTGAAAAATCGACTTGTATCGTTCCGCATTGCCAAATACGGCCCAGACAGTCAGACAAGGAGCATTCTATTTTCGGGCCATAAAAAGCACCCTCACCCGGTGCGTCAATCCATTCAATGTGTTGATCTTGCATAGCTTGTTGCAACGCCATTTCAGCCTTATCCCACACCGCATCGGAACCAACCCGCTTCTCGGGGCGTCGGGCCAGGCGATAAATGATGGAATCAAAACCAAAATCAGCATACACCGATTGAACTAATT
>CANJSM010000105.1 GCA_947477015.1 Legionellaceae bacterium | reverse complement strand
TATATTAGAGCGGGGACACCGCTTGTTAGCCTGTGGAGAGTTGGTGCAGTCAGGCCTCTCTGCGAAGCAGGAACCCATCGAAGTGACTCAAGCACTAGTTGCTTGAGCACCGTAGGAATCCCCGTTCTTTAGGGCGGGGAGGATGTCAATAATCTTTTCGTTCGTCGTGGATCAACTAAGTTACTGTCCTTAAAAATTTCAGTTGCCCATTCCTCTGCGTCCGTTATCATGGTCCTACTACTCGAGTTAAATTACATGCGTAGAAGATACAGGGCGCTGACCGCGGGGATTCGGCGGTGGGGATTTTTCATAAAGTCGAGTTTGAATATAACCGAAAAATTGCTAACTTATTGACTTAGCAATTGGCCTTGGTAACATACTTGGCTAAAATCGAGTTAAGAATAAATAAAAAAACCTATTCGTTTTTAATAGGTTCTTGTTACGCTAGCCCACCAACTAATTAACATAAGGTTTTTGGCAAATATTTACTGGACGTGAGAGCGTTGGAGAATGATCGATGGAATTCCCTTTGAAGTGGACTGCGTGCGAAAAAGCGACAAGCGTTCTGGCAGAGCTTGGACGAACTGAGGACGTGATTTTTTCACCAAGCGGGCGGCGATTGGCCGTGGCTGGGTTCCATGTCAACCGAATAGCTATTTTTGACATTGTGATCGATACTGCAGCTAATGGCGACATGGTGTGCCTAACAGATGTTGCCGAGATCGAGGCGTCGAGCTTGGACGAGCCACACGGTCTGTTCTTCCTCGATGAACACACGCTCGTCGTCGCCAATCGGCAAGGTGAGGTAGTTACCTTCGAGGTGCCTTCGTCGTGCGCGACGATGAGACGGCACCAATTGTCAGCGCGGCACAAGTTCGTAGGCGGGTCGGGCCATCTGATCCACACGCCCGGTTCGGTGGCGGCCTACCCACTCGACGCTAACACGGTAGAGTTACTCGTCTGCAACAACTACTCCAACACCGTGACGCGGCACACTCTTGATCGCAAGCGCGACTACGTGGCGACGAGCGATTCGATTCTGCTGGCGAACCGGCTCGACATCCCTGACGGTATCAGTGTCAGCCCTGATGGCGCTTGGCTCGCCATCAGCAACCACAACTCGCACAGCGTTTTGCTCTACGATCGTTCACGTACATTGCACCCAGGTGCGGAGCCGGATGGCATACTTCATAACGTACTCTGCCCTCACGGAGTGCGCTTCACACCTGACCTTAAGCACATCCTAGTCGCCGACGCTGGAGCGCCCTTTGTCAACGTCTATGCGAGGAACGGTACTAGCTGGAAAGGCAGACGTGACCCGATTAGCTTGTTTAGGGTCATGGACGACACCGTGTTCGGCCGCGGTCGCCATAACCCGCAAGAAGGCGGCCCGAAAGGGATCGACATTGATCCAAGCGGACAAGTGCTGGCAGTAACCTGTGAGACGCTGTCGCTTGCCTTCTTCGACCTAAGCAACGTTGTGGACAGTCGTTCTGCACCGAAACCTCGCTATCTACGCGAACTCAAATGGCGCATTGAGAAGCGAGTGTTCCGTAAGTTCGGATATGTCGCACGCGCATAAGACCACTTAGGCTGCTCATAAGCTTCGTTAAGGTGTATTTATCGACAAACTATAAGTACTGGACTTTGGACAAAAAACCGATCTAATACGGACCCGAGCGTGTGACCGAGCCCGTATTTGATCAATATTTTGTCCAAAGCATTTCTGGCACTGCGTGCCCCACATCGTTAAATAACCTTTGCGACATTTCTGACTTTATGCTTTAAAATTGCTCTTGATGGTTTCTTGGTGAAAAAGGCCGATAGGACATTGGTGTCTTTGTACCCGTTCCAAAGCATGGTCACAGAGGGCTTGCGATCGAGTCTGTAGATTGCTGTAAAGTTTTGTATCGGTTATGAAGGGCTCTTGCAAGAGCCATCCACATTATCGAAATTGAAATTTTTTTGCTTCAACAACGCCGTAGTTCGGTTAAAAATGAATCCACCGTTGTAAAATGCTCTTTCCACGTAGGTGCTTTAAAGTCTCGCATACGCGCTATTTGATTTTTTCGAGACAAACTGTCTGGGTTAGCGTAGTCCATGATAAGTTCTGCCCATCGCTTACCATCCAGCGGATCAACGTAATCTGGTACAACATGTGCAATCTCTCTAAAAACAGATATATCACTGACAATGACAGGTATTTTTAAATCAATTGCTTCAATCAATGGCAGACCGTAGCCTTCAATAAATGAGGGGAACAGTAATGCTTGGCAATGATGGATATACGTTATCAGATCAGCATCACTACATTGAGAGACCTCAGTCACTGTATTTTTGAGTAGTTTAGAGCGATCTAACAGATCTAACACATTTTCACATTCCCAGCCTCGTCTGCCAATTACAACAAGGTGTGGTGTTTGTTCTCCAAAACGCTGAACGAGGCTTCGCCATATGTGTAGTAAAAATGCATGATTTTTACGTGGTTCAATGGTACTTAACATCACAAAATAAGGTTTTTTCATTAGGTTATGGCCAGGAGGGGTTTGTGAAATACCTGAGGCCAATAAAGCAACGGTTGTACAACTCATCGGTTGATTCGTTTGACTCGCATAGCGAACAAACTCTTGATGGGTGGCTTCCGAATTGGTGATAACCCCATCAGCCAACGATAAAACTAAATTCATTTTTTGTTGATAACGAGACTCTTCTCCCGGCTCACTGAATTCTGGATAGGTAAGCGGAATAAGATCATGTATAAAAAAAATAAGTTTAACACCCTTTATTCTAATTTCGCGTAAATAATTCAATTGTCGCAGGCTAATATGTCCCGTATTGAACAAAAATGTATTAGGTTTGTACTTTGTATGGATGTTAGATAGTATCCCTGCAAATAAAATACGGAGGAATTGCATGCGCGTGCTGGGTGTATCGAGCCACCTAAATAATGCCTTTGATTGCGAGTGCGATAAGATCCAGTTACGCCCACACCATCGAACAAGTGCTTGTGCCGTGTTCCTATAATGATCCACATAAGCCATGCTTATGCGATCAATTCCGGTTAATGTAATATTCTTCTTTCTTCGTCGAACTAGGCGCGTAACATCGATAATAATAGTCATACTCACCTCATCGCTAATTGCTGATTTCCATTTAATCAATGTTTATAAGGAGTTGTTACAGTCTCATGCGCGCAGCCAAATGATATGGGTCTGGGTGTCTGGAACAAAATTAAGAAAAAACAAGAACTATTCATCCTGTCGTTACTATTAAATAGTTACTTCAATTTATGTTATTTTACCACCATCCATAGTATTTCACTAGCTAGGTTTTTCGGCCCGAAAGACCCCGTTATAATGGTGCGCTCGAAGGCACTCGAACCCCCGACTCCTTGGTTCGAAGCCTAGTGCTCTAGTTTTAAAAGTGTTATATATCAACATCTTGCGATGCGTCACATTGCATAAAAACGGCCTGAAACCGCCTCGAACAGCAGAGCACGGACACAACTGAGACACGTTTTGGTCACAGATATTATTTAAACATATTGATAACAAATAGTAACAACCACTTGCAAAATATCGTCACGGGAATTGTTGTTCACCATACGCATACCTTTGTAACCGTTCTTGGCGCAGTCGATTTTTAAAATCTAATAATTCATACTTAATAGTGGCGACATGCGGTCACCATTTTATCATCAATAAGACAGCAAGTGGAGATTATTTTTAGAGACACCTTTTAGAAAGTGCCGAAGAGATCTGAGTTAGAAAACAAAGCAAATAGAACCAGCTTCGATTGGTAAGAAGATACACTCTCGAAGCTGATTTAGTAATCTTAAGGAGCCATTCTTGGCCTATTTTCTTCTGTTGTATCTAGTTCGTCGGAAGCCATCACTGTAGGCCATTTTCCATTGACTAGAACTGCTTCATCTGCTCCTGGCCAAGGCGGCATACTGGTAATGACTATTTCCAAAGATTCTGAACCGGTGGTACGGAATTGAAACGACGCACCCAAAGGAATAGACACATAAGACCCTTTTTTTAAGGCATGAACAGTTTCAATTTCGCCATCCTTCAGCCAAATTTCGCCTTCCCCAGCTGTAATATACCAAAGTTCGTGAATGGATTTATGTTTTACAGCAGTTGAGGTTTGGCCTGCCGGTAAAGTACAATGCGCCATATCACCACCACTGGCATCCGTATTACGGGTTAACAATCTAATCTCGGACATATCAGGTGCTAAATAGTGGCGCTCTTCGGGCTTCTCTATTAATCTTGGAACAAAAGCATCTGTTCTGGCCGCCCCGGAAAAAATCCCCATACTGGCTATTTCAGATGCGGCAGTGGCTGAAACGGCAGCGTCAGTCACTTCAACTGCCTGTTCATCAGGCTCAAACGAAGTGGTCCATTTACCATTGACTTTTATAGCTTCTCCTTCACCGGGCCATGGCGGCATAGTAACGATCACCATTTCAAGGGCTTCGTCAGCGCTTGTATTACGAAATTGAAAGAGAGTTTCTTTGGGAAGCGAAACAACGGAGCCTTTATGCACGGAGTAAACCTCTTCTTGATCACCTTTTTTTATCCAAAACTCGCCAACGCCTGCGGTGAAATACCATGTTTCATGAATGGTTTTATGACAAACCGCAACAGACGTTTGACCTATTGGTAACGAGCAATAAGCCATGTCTCCACCATCAGCGTCGGTACTTCTGGTTAACAACGTTATTTCTGATTGATCTGGGGCGAGGTAATCATACCCAGGATTTTTATCACCCATTCTCGCCAATTTTTTCATGGTTACTTTCTCCTGTTAGAAACATGTGCTAATGAGCTTTGCAATTGATGTTGATCTAAACTCTCTTGAATTTTTTTTAAAAACGTTGCATCAGGAGGTTCAGCATCGATTAAAATTGATAACGATTTAGTTAATGATTTACGCAAATCACTGTGTTCGTTCATTAATATAGCGACAAGATCCTCCGCTGATATTTCAGGTAACGCTTTAACAGCCGTAACAATAGCAGATAATTTTTCTGCACTACCTGTCCATGCAGCTGATCCAAGACTTATACTGCCTACAACTGCCTGAAACAACGGGAGTATAATTTCACTTTGTTACAAATCTGCTACACACCTAAAAGAGAGTTTTCTTGTGCATGTAATTGACTCATGCACAAGAAACCCTAGTTTTGTGTGCATGTTACTTATTGCTCAGATGACTCGCTACTTTGTCCTGCATTAAGCAACAGCTGAAGCAATGCATCATTCAAATAAAAATTATCTTTTGCTATCTTGTGCTGTGTTATCACCCCTGCTCCCACGAGTTGATTAAGATATCTTGTGGCGGTATTACGATGAATTTGCAATTCATCCACTAAAAACTCAATTTTTGTATAAGGATGGCGAAACAAATTATTGATCAAATCCTGACTGTAAATTTTGGGAAGTTTTTCCCGAATTAAATACTTATGCTCTTGCATTAAATTTTTAATTCCCTGAACCATCATGGTTGTCTGACGTGATGTTTGTTCAATTCCCTCGAGCATAAATCACCTCTCCAGTGGCATCATTACGTAATGAAGTACCAGTTAATTTACGAAAACCGGCATTATTTCCTTCAATGGAAGCCTGTATTTGTAAAATATCATTATTAACCAACAGCTTCTTACTTTTTATTTTTTCATACCCTTCTCGCAGCGCCTTGGCATAACTATGAACTTCTTTCGTTGCAATGGAGACAAATGATTTTGTTCGACTATCACTTCGATAGAGATCGTCATGCGTTGTAATAATATTTTCAATCGCCGAACTATCCTTTGCTTCCTGCAAAGACAGCGTATCAATCAAAATGGTTTGATTGGGTATAATCGCAATAACACCTTTAAGCTCGGCTAATGCTTGATGAGCTTTAGCAATTTTCTTTAAAATTGGTTTCGTCTCAAGCTCTATTGGACTCGTCTGAGGATCGCCAATATTCGGTAACATTGGTATTTTATAATTCATTGACGAACACTCCTTACTTGCGTTGCTAATTCACTGAGTTTAATTTTATAACACAGACCATCTGTCATAGTACGTTCCAAAATGGAACATATTGAATTTTCCGACTCACCACTAAATTAAGAGTTTAACATTCGGATTAGATTTATTACGACCCCAATTATTTTACTTTGCACTGCATTATCAACCCGAATACTAGGCTCGGCCCCAATTAAGAGAGCCTGTTTAAGCACTTGGCTACATTGGGCAAGACGTTCGATAAATGGAAAGATGAGATTGCCTGTATGTGGAGGTTTAGTAAATCAAATGGAATAACAGAAGGGTTTCATAGAAAGATGAAGTTAATTCAAAGAAGAGCGTATGGTTTTAGAAATTTTGAAAATTACAGAACTCGTGTTAGGGTGCTCTGTTGTTGAGCAGATTAAGTGCCCCCGTAATTGGGAAAGAGCCAGTTTCAGCAACAGATGCATGAAGTCTTAATGAAAAGGGCATTGACGCAAAGAGCGTGCAAGAAACTGATTCCGACATTCTTGAACATGATTGAATCATTGAAAGAGAGCCCATTTAAACACTTGGCAACACTGGG
>CANJSM010000104.1 GCA_947477015.1 Legionellaceae bacterium | reverse complement strand
TGCCTGCAAACAATCGACGTATAGGATTAATTTGTTGTGTGGTATGGGGGCGAGCTGCAGATTGTCTACGTGTATATCGCGCTCTTGGATTCGCAGCTGTTAGTGGATGAGTATGTTGTAAATGGATGACTTGCCCTACTCGCAAAGAATAAGGACTATATAAATGATTTGCCGCCGCCAACTCGCGATAATCTCGATCATAACGAAAGGCTATCGCATAGAGCGTGTCTCCACGCTTAACAACATATCGTGCACCTTGCGCGTTAGCACCACGCCAATTTAGTTCAACAACTGGCGCCAAGTCTTCCCTGCCACCACAAGACACGAGACTAAGAAGAACTAAACCTATTGAGCAAATTTGGAGCGTTCTGTTATTCATCATCTGTTTAAAATACCCATTTCATCAAACAAATCACCACGGCAATAACTGCAATCATCAAGTAACCAATGACATCGACATAACGTCGCAATTGTTCTTCCAAGCGAGCACCAGCAAAATATAAAAACCCACAAACCATAAAAAATCGCAATCCACGTCCAATAATGGATGCAATCACAAAAGGTCCAAAAGCCATGTGCATGGCGCCAGCAGTGATTGTGAACACCTTATAAGGCAGCGGTGTAAATCCAGCCAATACAATCATCCAGATCCCGCGCTGCTCAAACCACAAGTGAATTTGTTTATAACTGGACGCATAGGAGGATGCTTCAATATATGGCCCTATGAATTCAATGCAATAGACCCCCAATAAATAACCCAACACTCCGCCAATAACAGAAAAAAGGGTGGCAATAAGTGCATAATTCCAAGAGTTTTTCGGTGCGGCCAATCCCATGGTAACCAACATCACATCTGGTGGAATGGGGAAAAAAGAGGATTCAGCGAAGGCAACCCCTGCAAGGTAATACGGCGCATGTTGATGTGCAGACCAAGAGCTGGTTTTATTGTAAAGATAGGAAAATAATTTCATGACTGAATATCCTTTGCTAGTCCATTAATCCAAGTAGCTACTTGGTCAAATACTTTGTAGTGCGTCATATCAAGATGTAATGGCGTGATGGAAACACAAGATTGACTAACGGCATAAAAATCAGTTCCAGGTCCTGCATCAGCTTGAGGACCCGGGGGCCCTACCCAATAAATTGGCCGCCCGCGTGGATCACTTGCTTTGATAACCTCTTCTGCACGATGGCGTGAACCCAATCGTGTCACTTCCATGCCTTTGATTTCATGCAGTGGTAAATCAGGCACATTCACATTGAGAATCGTTTGCGATGGGAGAGGATGTGATTGAAGTTTTACAACCAACTGCCGAGCAATGCATGCGGCGGTGTCATAATGTTTGATGTGCGAGCCCACCATGGATATGGCGATTGCAGGCAAGCCTAAAAAGCGCCCTTCCATTGCTGCTGCAACCGTGCCTGAATAGAGCACATCATCCCCTAAATTAGCACCGTCGTTAATTCCACTCACCACCATGTCAAACACTGTATCAAAATAACCGGTCAGAGCAAGGTGCACACAGTCGGTTGGTGTACCCTCAACACAATGGTATCCATTCTCTAGTTGATCAATTCGCAAAGGACGTGACAGCGTCAGGGAATTGCTCGCGCCACTGCGATTTCTGTCAGGGGCGATGA
The DNA here is from genome assembly GCA_947477015.1 of Legionellaceae bacterium. Classification (GTDB taxonomy): domain Bacteria; phylum Pseudomonadota; class Gammaproteobacteria; order Legionellales; family Legionellaceae; genus DDPF01. The sequence continues at coordinate 5,143 of CANJSM010000104.1, read as the reverse complement.
CGTGGGTTTCGGCTATAGAACTTAATGATTGGTTTAGCGCACGAATACCTGGGGCCATAACACCATCATCGTTACTGATCAGTATCCGCATGCTTATCCCCTAGGTGATTCTAGCCATTTCACAATAGCCAAACGCTCCTGTAATTGCATTTTATTCTCATTGAACGAGGTTTGAAGTGCTTCAGCCTCGGGTTTTTGTTTGAGATCCAAGGCCAGTTGGGCTAAATTTTCTTGCAAGACAAGAATTTTTTGACCAAAGACTTGTGGGCTGTAATGTAGCTCTGACATCAGTTGATTAGCTCTTGTAGCATACTGATTTAGCTGCTCACAAGTGACCCCACTTGGAGAGCTTGCCGGGCATTTATCAAGAGCCTGTGATAACTCTTTTGGATGCAAGCTGTAGAACTTAGCATCATGAACAACTGAGTAACTATTCGCCAACAGAGGCGTTATCAATAAAACCAAGTATTTAATCATTATTCACCTGTATATAGTTTTGCTGGTTAGGCCAAGGCCTAACCAGCCATTTTATTCTTCACCCCAAATAAGGTGACCAAGCAGGTTCTTGAACATCTCCATCACGAGATGGCAAGCGTAATTTAATACCACCGTCAATTGATGTCATGCCTAGCACGCCTTTGCCCTGATAATGTGTTGCATACAGTATCAAGCGTCCATTGGGCGAGACGGATGGGGACTCGTCCATGGGTGAGTTGGTTAATGGGGTTACTCGCCCTGAACTCAGGTTTTGAACGCCAATATTAAATTGCCCATCTTCTCGATGAAATAAGACAATGTTTTGTTGATTTGGAGTATATGAAGCACGAGCGTTGTAGTTGCCTGTGTATGTCATGCGAGTAATGGCACCATCTGCCAGAGACAAGCGATAGATTTGTGGCGAACCGCCTCGACCCGAGGTGAATATTATTGAACGTCCATCCGGAGAGAAACGAGGTTCTGTATCAATGGCTTGACCAAATGTCATTTGCTTCATTGAGCCGGTAGCTAGATCAACTGTGTATACTTTGGGGGTTCCACCTTTTGATAAAACCACTGCCAGTTGACGTCCATCTGGCGACCAAGCCGGCGCGCCATTAATACCTGGAAAATCAGTAATCAAGCGTCGCCGACCGCTTGCAACATTGACACTGAAAATTTGTGCGCGTTTATTTTCAAAGGTCACGTAAGCAATTTGCTGGCCATCTGGTGACCATGCCGGTGACATGATGGGTTCAGACGACACCAATAAACTACGCGGATTGCTGCTATCAACATCAGCTACTTCCAAAGAGTACTGTGATTTGCCGATACTTCTTTTAACCAAAATATACGCGATACGAGTTGAAAAAATCCCACGTTCCCCGGTTAACTTTTGGTACACCTCATCACTGATATGATGCGCCAATGCGCGTAATTGACCTTCTGTAACTTGGTAGTTTTTTGCCAGCAACATACGCCCTTGGGCTGCAGCATCCGCTAATTCAAAACTGACATTAAACCGATTGCTATCAATGCGACTGACACGCCCAGATAACACACTATCAGCACCGGCACGTTGCCATGCGGCAATTGCTTGGCCGTTCATGATTGCTGAGGGAATAATTCTAAATTGACCTGACAAATGCAAATCGTTGTTAATCACGTCAGTCACTTGAGATGCTTGGCTGTCTGATCCAAATGGATTGATTCCAATGGGCAAGGCAGCATTGATCCCTTGAGTTAACTCAAGATCGAGCGAGAATGCGGAACTTGATAAAACCAAACAGCATATTGCAATAAAACGATTCATGAACAATTACCCCCTGCCATTAATTGGTCGTACGGTTAGACTGATGTCTCTAAATATATTAAATGTGCTCGCATCATTGGGTACAGGCAGTGGTGAGGCTTTGTAAATGGCTGATTGGGCCGAGCGATCCAAAATGGGATCTCCACTACTACGAATTAACGCCACTTCCAGAACGGCTCCATTAGGAGCTAGACGAATACGAAACTGACTAGACATGGTGCTGTCGACATTTTGCGGTAAAATCCATTGCTGGCTTATTGCATTAAGAATAAGTGCTTTGTATTTATCAACCTCGCCGGCCACCCTTGCGGCATTGGCTGCCTCAGTTGCTGCAAGAGCGGCTGCCGCTTGTTGTTTCTGTATCCAAGCGGCTCGAGCTTTTTCTGCTTTTTCTTGTGCTTCTTTAGCCAGCTGCAGTTTATCTTTTTCAGCTTTCTGAGCCTGTTCTTGGTTCGCTTTAGCCAATTCAACAGTCTTCTTCTTAGCTAATTCAGCTAACTTTTTGGCTTCCAGCTCTTGCTGTTTTTTTAATTGCTCCTGCTGTTTCTTCATGTCAGCAATTTGTTTTTCTTGTTCATGTTTTTGCAAAGCTAGCTGCTTAAGATGCTCTTTTTCTTCAGCAATGTGTTTTTGGCGAGCAACAGCCAATGCTGCCGCCTCACTTTTTAATTTGGCCAGTTGCTGTTGGGCCTCAAGCCGTTGTTTTTGCGCTTGTTCCGCTTGCTGCTTTAATGCTCGCTGCCTGCTAGCTTCAGCCTGCACTTGGCGAGTACGCTCCTGCTTAAGCTCACTCACCGCACTCATGATTTCTTTGCTGTCAACACTGACGGCTTGAATAGGTTGAATTTGTTCTGTTGGCTGAGGCTGGCTTTGACCTGCTTCGTTTCTAGATTCGACCGTTAATACTGGTCTTGGATTCGTTTTTTCAAATGAAAAATAGGCCACAATCATTAAATGAAGAAAAATAGCGGCACCAAAGGCAATTCGATAGCTACGAGACATCATCATCCTTGGCTCCCTTCAGTAACCTCTTCAGATGAATCCGTTAACAGCCCGACTTGCTCAGCCCCTGCCTGTTTTAAAAGACTCATTGCAGACACTACTTTTCCGTAAGGAACGCCTTGATCCCCTTTAACCAAAACATTTAATTTTTGCCCGGCTTGTCGTGCTATTTCTAATTCGGCAGCAACACGCACCATTAGAGTATGCGAGTCAATCACTGCATCAGGACGACTGAATATATTTAAAAAATACTCTCCTTCGCGATTAACCGACACAATAATCGGTTCGCGATCGGCGGCTTTCAATGATGAACTGGCAGCCTTGGGCAAGTCTACTGTAACCCCTTGCGTCAATATCGGTGCTGTGATCATAAATATGACCAATAGCACTAACATCACATCGATATAGGGTACAACATTGATATCCGCAATAGGTCTTGATCGGGGCGTTTTTTTCCTGAGCATATTAATTAACCTCTAGCCGGCAATGCGGTTTGTTCTTCAACGAGCGCAATAAACTCATCTTGGAATAAATCATATCGATCGAGCAATGCATTCGCACGAGTGCTGTATCGATTGAAGGCAACGACAGCAGGAATCGCTGTAAAAAGACCCAAAGCTGTTGCAACTAGTGCCTCTGAAATACCTGGAGCCACCATGGCTATGGTTGCTTGTTGCGCCTGCCCCAAAGCCTGGAAGGTCGTCATGATGCCGCAAACTGTACCAAACAAACCAACATAAGGAGCCAACGATCCTACCGAAGCAAATAAGGGCAAATGGTGTTCGAGTTGCTCCGCCTCTTTGGCGTAACTAATTTGCATCACCCGCTGAATCGGTTCAATCGATACCTGACCGTGCTGGCGCACACGCATAAACTCTTTGAATCCTGCATGAAAAATAGCAGCCAAACCATGTCGGTCTTGAATATTGCTGTCCACATCGGCAAATAATCGACTTAAATCAGTCGCTCCCCAAAATCGTTGATTAAATGCATCGTATTGTTGCTTTTTAAGTTTAAAATACCAAGCACGCTGTATGATTAAAGTCCATGACACAACGGACGCTGCAAGAAGTATCAACATAACTAGCTTAACAATAAATCCAGCTTGCAAAAAATATCCCAATACACTGACATGACCACCCATTTTTTATTCCTCGCTTAAATCTCATAGGTTGGGGCTTAACCCAACATTGGCTTTATACTCAATTTTATTCAGCCACAACCATACCAAAGTGTTGATATGCCAGCGGCGTTGCTACTCGGCCTCGTGATGTACGCATCAAGAAACCCTGTTGTATTAAAAAAGGCTCCAGAACATCTTCAATAGTGCCTTTTTCTTCGCCAATAGATGCGGCGATACTGTCTAAACCAACAGGCCCACCTGCGAAGCGCTCGATGACCGCTAGCAGTAATTTTCTATCCATGATATCGAAACCGTGATGATCAACGCTCAACATGTTTAGAGCTTGTTGCGCTATATCATGTGTAATAATCCCGTTTGCGCGTACTTCAGCATAATCACGCACTCGACGCAACAAGCGGTTAGCGATTCGCGGTGTCCCGCGTGCGCGTTTAGCAATTTCTTCTGCCCCTTTGGGCTCAACAGGCACATTCAGTAACTTAGCAGATCGAGTAACAATACTCGTTAATGCCTCAACGGAGTAAAATTCTAAGCGTTGTACTATACCAAATCGATCCCGTAATGGGGAAGTTAACGATCCCGCTCGAGTGGTTGCGCCTATTAATGTAAAAGGTGGCAACTCAAGCTTAATGGATCGCGCAGCAGGTCCTTCACCAATCATGATATCCAGTTTGTAATCTTCCATTGCAGGATACAAAATTTCTTCAATCACAGGACTTAATCGATGAATTTCATCGATAAATAACACGTCGTTTTCTTGTAAGTTGGTTAATATAGCAGCAATGTCTCCTGCTCGCTCAAGGACAGGCCCTGACGTTTGCCGCAGATTCACACCCATTTCATGGGCAATGATATTGGCTAATGTAGTTTTTCCGAGCCCAGGAGGTCCAAACACCAGCACATGATCCAAGGGTTCTTTGCGCTTGATAGCTGCTTCGATGAAAATACGCATTTGTGAGCGCACTTCTTCCTGGCCAATATATTCATCAAGGCTTAAAGGACGTATCGCTCGGTCTATTGCTTCTTCAGAAGGAGCAGATTGCATGCTGATTAAACGGTCACTTTCCAACATGAAGGCTACAGGTTTGTAATAGTAAAAAGATTTTAACACAGCTATAGGGGGGCTGGCTATTAACTGGCCTTACGAGACACGGCTGTCGCATTAAAATTTGATCAACCTGCCGTAGGTTGGGCCTTGGCCCAACAATCTA
>CANJSM010000103.1 GCA_947477015.1 Legionellaceae bacterium | reverse complement strand
CGTGGTTTGGACTTGTATAAAATCTCCTTGAGCGCACAGGTTAGATCTAATAACTGTATTTCGACAAGGATTTTTTCTGCAACTGTGGATTTCAATACGTTATTGTTGGGCCAAGGCCCAACCTACGGCAGGTTGATCAAATTTTAATGCGACAGCCGTGTAATGCTTAAACTGCGCACTTGAACCTAGGTAGTGATATCAAATATCATCATTAGATTTTTGGGTCTGTTGACAATAGATAAAAGCATACAATATGGCCTTCATTAGCTTACACGATAATTTTTTACACGCTCATGGCATTCTAGACAAGCTAAAAAAAATAAAAAGCGAGCTGTCACTGTTCTCGTCATTAACCACGACAGACATACTCTCTAAAAAGCTGAACAAAATCAGAGATAATCTTAAGTCTATTTTTTTTGTAGGACTCCAAGACTCGGCTATCCGAGACGCTCTTATGTCACCGTCAACGTTGTTTTATCCCGACTACCCAGCCCTGCAACATGCCTTATTGAGTGTATTTTCAGACAACACGCTGACTGAAATGATTAATGCTATCGAGTCCTGTGGCTTAAGCGATCGCACGCCTGATGAAACGCTAATAAGACACTACTATCACCAACTCAACCTCAACAGTGGTTATTTTCCTTCTAAAGAGAGCGTTGAACCATTTATCCAGTTATTTAGCTCCATTGCATGTGTTTGTCGTAAAATTGCGGTACTGATTGAAAAAAACAACTCACCGGATGACACCCTAGCATACGTTTATGCCTACCGAATCATGGCATTATTTGTTGACCCAACAATACAACCCATTGCCGATTTTTATTCCATAGCAAAACGCACTGAAGTGTTACTTAAACACGCCGCAGCACCGAAAAACACCACCCCCTACCATGATGTACTGTTGAACAAGATCTATTTACCTGTCGCAAATGAGGTCAAGGACATGCTGGGATGGAGGCAGTTCATTGATCACAACACCAAAGATAATTTAGTGCCGTCGCTACTCTTTTTCTCCGTCGCACCGTGGATAGAACAACAAATTCAACTAGAAAGACCCCATCATTTAGCCCCCAGAACATTGCTTGAAGCCAAAAATATGTATGCCCGTTGCATCTACAGGCGAGGGGCAGAACATCCAGAACTAGCGATGCTGTGCAAGAAATACAACATTCCAGAAGATGGCGATGAATGCTCATACAACAAGTGTCTAAATTATCTAAAAACTATCAACTGGCCTGCCAAACTCACCGATAATTTACCTGCACCAGTGATCAAAGGTGAAGGAGAGGCACTCGGTTATTATTGGGTCAAATTACCCACTAGTGACTTGCGATCACTGATTCTAGGTCGTATTACTAGTTGTTGTCAGAGCATCGGTGGAAATTCAGAACAGTGTGTCAAAGATGCCGTGACACGACCTGACAATGGTCTTTATGTTTTACTAAAACAGACCACCGGTAAAACCATCCTCTCCCCTGTGTTTATGCCAGAAAACTCCATTAACTACGATGCCTTTGAAATTGTAGGGCAATCGTATGCCTGGATCAGCCGAACAGGTAACCTAGTGCTGGATTCTCTGGAATGCTCTCATGATCTCAACGATAACAGCTGCGTTCCATCGCACGTAGCCCAAAGCATATTGGGTGCCTTTGCGGCTAAAGTTTTGCACGAGCATTCCAGTATTAAACGAATCACACTCGGTTCCGGTGGTAATACACCCCAAGATTTGGGATTTGATTGGGTTCCAATTTCCGAGGACATGCGTCAAGGTTACTTTTATGGTGATGCGAACATGCAATACATTATTTCTAAACAACCCAGTCGACTGAGCGCAGTAGACTATGCTTCGTTTGAGCAGTTCGATCTCGGGCTGTATGCGCCAGAAAAAGCCTACACAAGCGTGTCTCGATACGATTTTAGAATGTTTGGGAGAAAGAGATTAAACCAACATGCTTTGCGGACTCCTACTATCGAAGACATCCACCCAAAACCGTCGCTGTCTCCTTTTCTTGAATGCTTGGTATATTTCGCCGAATACTTAGATAACACGACTGAGCTCGTCCAAAACATCGCACTACTGTTAAAGGACACCCCAAGTTTACCAACAAACTTCACACGTGACGCTTTATTTTGTCTTTTACGCTTCACACCCACCCCGACTTTAGAGGATTTGAAATCCATTGACTGGGATTTAATTCCTACAGACAGTTCATCCGGTCGATTAATGTGGCAAGCGCACACGTTAGAACAAAAAATAACAGTGCTCAATCATATTTCTGCAGATGAGAGACTTCTTGCCGTACAAGAGAAAAACAAACTGCATCACTCAATTTTACATGGCGTCGTCTGCCACCCTCGATTTCTGCAGATGATTTTAGAGCTTTTACCTGATAAAGCCCGTCTTATTGCTATTCAAGAGACTGATTTTTATGGAAAAACAGTTTTATACCATGCAGCCAGTCATTCGCCATCACTTGGGGTCATTTTAGCGTTGTTACCTGAAGACATGCGTCCTATTGCTGTAACAAAACAAGACGACAAGGGCCGAACAGCCTTGCATGCTGCTGCTAATAATTTTGATTCCTTGAAGATATTATTAAGCCTTTTTAGCAAAGAAGCGTTCTTTAACGTGGTCAAGATGCAAACCTATGATGGGGAGACCCTGTTGCATTGCGCGCAAAATTCCCCTCAATCACTGGGCATCATATTAAATCACATACCTAAAGAGTTGGTCATGCAGGCAGTGACCGTGCAAGACAAGTATTACAACACGATATTGCATACCGCAGCAAATATCCCCGAGACCCTTAAAGTCATATTAGATAGCTTGCCTAAAAAAGACCTGTTGCAAGTCCTGCTAGTGAAAGATCGTCAAGGTCTCTCAACGGTCCATCACGCAGTCAAGTACCCTATCTCGCTTACGGTGATCTTAGATAGGCTCCCTGAAGAGTCTTGCCGACTTGTTATACTAGAAGAGAACGATGATAGCTACACTCCATTGTCAATTGCGTCTGACTACCCTGACTCATTTAAATTATGCTTGCACCACTTGTCTCGCGACGAACGCATTCAAGTATTAAAAAAAGAAAATCAATATGGCGAAACCAGTTTGTATCATGGAATTAGAAATCCTGAGCTACTAACGATGCTATTGGATTTATGTCCTGAATGGGGACATCCTGAAGCCATTTTACAGAAAGATAGTAAGGGTCGAAGTGCCTTGCATTGTGTCAGTAGACACCATGAGGCACTTAGGTTACTGTTAAATTTATTGCCTGCAGAAGCTCAGCTGCTGGCGGTGATGGACAAGGATGAATGGGAACAGACCCCCTTGCATTTTGCGTCTAAATACCCCAATTCGGTGATGCTGATGTTAGAGCTGTTATCTGAAGCAGATCGGTCTAAAGCATTAACAGAAAAAGACATTTATGGAGAAACACCTCTGCATATTGCTACCCGCAACCCATTATCACTCAAGATGATGATAGATTATTTGCCTCAAGATATTGTTTATCATGCAATGAGACAACCAGACATTGAGGGCCGAACGCCCCTGCACTTTGCCGCGAGCACCCCGGAGTCACTTAATATGATATTAAAGTGCATTCCAAAAGACGAGCAGCCTTTTGCGCTCAAAGAGAAAGACCACTTTCACCGAAATACTTTGGATCAAGGAATAAGAAATCCTGATTCACTGCAAATTATTTTAGAAAGATGGCCTACCGGCATGCTTCTTAGTGAGCTAACTGAGAAACGATCGCATCAAAACACGATTTTACATCATGCCGTCTTATACCCTGAATCACTCCGGATTATTTTAGACAAATTACCCGAAACAGCTCGACTGTCGATTCTCAAAATGAAAGACAATCGGCAGAGAACGGTTTTGCATCGTGCGGAGATCAACCCAAAGTCATTTGATATGGTTTTAAATTGCTACCCACTGATCGATCGTTTTGCAGCAGTAAACGAAACTGACCATGATGGCTATTCGGTTTTACACCCATGCAATCCACATCCTAAAATACTCGAAATTATTTTAGATAGCTTACCCGAAGATGCGTTGATTCTGGCTGTAAAAGAAAAAAATCAATTTGGAAGTAAAATCTTGGATTATGCCAGCACTCCTGAATTACTGAACATGATTTTAAATATTTATCCACCAGAGGACAGAGTTCATGCGGTCACCGAAACCAATCGAAATGGCTCAACGATCATTCATGATGCCATTAATTGCCTTGAGTCACTCTATATTATATTAGCGTCTTTACCGGAAGACCAACGACTTATCGCTGTCAAAAAAACCAATGCCAATGGTTTGAGCGTTTTACATCTTACACAGAACAATCGTTGCGTCTTTAAACTTATTTTGGAATCATTTTCCCTCGTTGATTTAACCGCATATATTAGCGAAAGCAGCAAAGGATTTTCTATCGGTTTTTTTACAAATCAGGCCGAAGATCCTCTATTAAAAGAACTGTTCGAAATACGGGCTAACAGCAACAACTGCTTTCTGAGTTAAAGAAAATCTTTAGTGCGTGCGAACACGTCTCGGCGCATCGAGCTTAAATCAATTGTGCTCGCAAAAATTCCGGGATCCGTTGATCCAGCCAATACACCGGCACGCCAGGCAGACCGCCAGATATAAAACCAACATGCCCACCCTGTCGACTAATCTCTAAGGTTACGTGAGACGATAATTCATCTGCTTCCGGCAAAACATCCGGTGTCATGAACGGATCATCGAGTGCGTGAATCAATAATGTTGGTGTTGTAATATGAATTAAATATTGACGAGAACTGGATTCTCGATAGTAGGCATGAACATTGGGAAAACCATGTAATCGCGCGGTAATGTTGTCATCAAAGGTCCAAAAACAGCGTAGATCATTTAAATCAGCTTCAGTAAAAGGCAATGTATCGCCATGTGTCTTTAATTTTCGAATAAATACCTGACGCAATCGTTTTAATAAATGAGATTGGTAGATGCGTGAAAAACCTTGGTTGATACTATTTGCAACTTGGCGTAATTGATACGGAACGGAAACGGCTACAGCAGCCTGGACTATCGATTGAGAGGGGTGTTCACCCAACCATTTTAGTGCCACGTTACCGCCCAATGAAAAGCCGACCAACGCTTTTTTAGTCTGGGGCTCGCGTTTAGCCAACGCAGTCAGCAAAGCATTCACATCACTGGTTTCCCCTGAATGATACGCCCTCGGCATTCGATTTGGTTCATGGCTTGCACCACGAAAATGCATCAGCACAGCACGCCAGCCATTCTGATTATAGGCCTTCATTTGCCCTGCAACGTAGGTGGAATCAACACTGCCGCCCAAGCCGTGTAAAAAAATCACCAACGGCGCATCAGGACTCAATCCATTCTCAGCCCATGCTAAATCAACAAAATCACCATCGGGTAATTCAAAGCGTTCAGTGCTGTCAATAGGCGCTTTAATGTGCCGCATCATCGTGGAACACAAGGTTTGCATGTGTCGATTGGTCAGCCACCAAGCCGGTCTGAAAGAGCTCTTTACAATCATGCATCACCCTGATGGTATTGAGGGCTAAATTCATGCACGGCGTCAACCAGTACCGCTAAGTGTTCCGGCGGAACGTCGGGGGTTATGCCATGGCCTAAATTAAATACATGCCCCGTGCCCTGACCGTAAGAGGCCAAGACCTGCTGAACTTGCTGACGTATGCACTCAGGAGACGTCAACAGTACAGTTGGGTCAAGGTTTCCTTGCAACGCCACCCGAGAGCCCACTTGTGCTCTGGCGGCGCTTAAATCAGTAGTCCAATCAATGCCTAAGGCATCACAACCAGTATCTGCTATTGATTGAAGCCATTGCCCACCCCCTTTCGTGAAAAGCGTAATGGGGACGTGCGGGTGTTTTAGTTTTAATTGTTGCACAATCAGGGTCATGTATTGCAATGAAAACGCTTGGTAATTGCGCGGTGTTAAAATACCACCCCAGGTATCAAACACCATTAACGCATTCACACCTGCTCGTACTTGCTCATCAAGGTAGGCCACTACAGTGGCGGCAAGCTTAGTTAACAGTAGATGCATGGCCTCAGGCTCAGAATACATCATCGTCAATACGCGTTTGTAATCCTTACTAGTGCCACCTTCAATCATGTAACAAGCCAAAGTCCAAGGACTTCCAGAAAAACCGATTAATGGCAAATCTGCAGGCATTTCTTGACGAATCAGGCGCACAGCATTCATCACATAGCCTAAGTCATCAACCACAGCGGCACTGGGCAAGGCTTCAATGGCTGAAACAGTACGCAGAGGATTAGCAAAACAAGGCCCCTCCCCTTCAACAAACGACAAGCCCAATCCCATGGCATCGGGAATAGTCAAAATATCAGAAAATAAAATCGCCGCGTCCAAGGCATATCGTCGCAAAGGCTGTAAAGTCACCTCACAGGCCCATTGCGGGTTTTTGCATAAACTCAAAAAATCCCCCGCCTGCTCACGAACTTTTCGGTATTCAGGCAAGTAACGCCCAGCTTGACGCATAATCCATACAGGGGTGCGAGAGACCGGTTTACGTTGCAAGCTGCGAATCAATAAAGATTGTGTGATATCGGTCATGAGAAACCTTGTGGTGTTAGCTTGATTCCGTAGTTTTCCAAGTCTACTTAAAAACTGCGAATCGAGTGTTAAAAGAGAATATTGAATTCTATCATTTGGCGTTTGAACAAACCACAGGCAAAAACAGGCTTGTCAGGGTTGTTGCACTAAAATTTGCTCAAATTTTAATGCAACAACCCTGATCTCCCCCACGGCTGTCGCATTAAAATTTGATCAACCTGCCGTAGGTTGGGCCTTGGCCCAACAATCTAGCTATTAGATTTCGTTTTATTTGACGAAGAGTAAGAAATAAGATCAAATGCCACATTCAAATTTTGATGAGGTGGCACGATGCATG
>CANJSM010000102.1 GCA_947477015.1 Legionellaceae bacterium | reverse complement strand
TCATGCATCGTGCCACCTCATCAAAATTTGAATGTGGCATTTGATCTTATTTCTTACTCTTCGTCAAATAAAACGAAATCTAATAGCTAGATTGTTGGGCCAAGGCCCAACCTACGGCAGGTTGACCAAATTTTAATGCGACAGCCGTGACTCCCCCCTTTGGTTAAGGTATATTTGGTATGGTGTTTCGTGGATAGATAAGAGCCGTGACCGTGAGGGAGCGGAGCTTTCCTCATCATGAAAATTTTCCGCTCCCTTGCGGTCACGGTTCGGATATACTGAGCTTTTTTTAATCTATATCATGATTTTTTGTTGCATTTTATTTCATCATGTGTAAAATATGCGACAGTTATGAATAAGAAATTACTGTTTATCCTCATTGGTATTGGCTTGGTCTCCAACGTGTTTTCACCGTCTTTGCAGAAAGGTGTCTTAAAGCGCACGTTAACTACAGCCGTTAGCAAGTCAACTGTCTTTAAAAAACTGACTAGAAAGCAGGTGACTTTGCAGCAGATCCCATTTTCCAAACTACCGGGATGGTACGAAGCAGAAGTAAAAAAATCGCTCTCTGCGTTTCAGCTGTCTTGTAAAATATTCTCGAAACAAAAGCTTACTCATCCGGTTGGGTCGCAACTAATCCAATTACAGGTGAAAGATTGGCGTCCAGCATGTGATGCCGCCTTGCTGATTAATCCAGAGAATGAAATATCCGCGAAATTATTTTTCGAAGAGTGGTTTTATCCGGTCGAATTGACGAGACCAAAGTCCGTACATGGTTTGTTTACGGGCTATTATATGCCTCGAATACAGGGCAATTTAACACGGACAAAACGCTTTAATACACCCATTTATGGTTTACCTCATCGGATCAGACATTTGTCCCAGTATACCCGTGAAAAAATTGATCAAGGGGCTTTGGGAAAAGCTGCGCCTGTGATAGCTTGGATAGATAGTCCTGTTGAGCGCTTATTCATGGAAATAGAGGGATCAGGTGTCATTCAATTGCCTAGTGGTAAAAACTTGTATCTTGGTTACGCTGGAGAAAATGGCGCCCCGTATACTTCTATCGGAAGTGTCTTAATAAGACGAGGTATTTTGACGAAACACAATGCGTCTAAACAAGTGATTAAACGTTACTTAGAGAGTAGGCCAAGTAGTGCAAAAACCATTTTGCATCAAAACAAATCGTTTGTGTTTTTTCAAAATTTAAAACAATCGATTGCTTTAGGCGCACAGGGCATGGGGCTAACGCCTGGTTACTCGTTGGCCGTGGATAAAAATTGGGTGCCAATGGGGGCTCCACTTTGGTTAAGTACCTCTATTCCTGAAAAAAAACAGGACAAAAAATCCTTTCAGCGCCTGATGATTGCGCAAGACACTGGTGGAGCTATTAAAGGATTGATGCGTGGCGATATTTATTGGGGTTCAGGAGAAAAAGCGGCCTATTTAGGTGAACACATGAAAAATGAAGGACATTATTGGTTACTTCTACCTAAAAAAACGTTTGCTAAACTCGCGGGCAAAAGGGGTGCGCAGCAGATCTAACCTGTTGCATTTATACATAGGTTTAGATTGCAGAATACCACAGTGCGGATATACAGGGACTAATTACAGTGAGAGATCAATATGACATGGAGTAGTTTTTTTAAATCTCGTTCATTTACACAGGGTTCCTGTGCTGCGGCAACAGGGTTTTTAGTGGGTACTGGAGGAACAATCGCTATTGCATTAAAGATGGCATCCGAATGCTCCTTGGCCGTTGATTTATGTGTATCAGGCGTCGGTCAAGACATTAATATTCCTCAAGTAGAAGCCCAATTGGATATTAGAAACCACAGCACGTCTATTACGTTCTATGATATCAATGTTCCTTTGCCGTCAAGCTTGACCGATATTGTTGACCAACTAAATGCCTTACCGGTTTATTGTTTTTATGCCCCATTTGCAATTGGAATGTGCCTGACGATAGCAATATCCTTGAGTTTGGCAAGCGCTATAGCACTTGCAATACACATTAAAGATCAAGATGAGCAAGTGGAATCACGCTATAAGTATTCACTGTTGCCAAGTACATGACCCCACGTTAAACACAGTAGATCCCGCGAACAAGTCGCGGGACGTCGCAATCAACACGAAACCATTGTCTAATTAATTGGGTTTGTGATACAATATTGCACATAAAAGATATGCTCATTAAATCTACATGTATAACAACGCATGCCTCCTTTCTAAAGTCGAATGACATAACAGGATTGTTGATGATTAAACAAACGATTGCACACCAATACCTTGAGCGTACTCCGCCCCAATGCTTATCCTCTATTGAAATTGAAATTGAAATTGAAATTGAGATTGTTAAAAAAGACTGTCTAGAGTTGGCTCAATCTATTAAAGCAGCACAAGGTTCGGTCTGTGTATTGAACTTTGCAAATCAATTTATAGTGGGGGGCGATTACCTTAATTTGAGTGCGCTAGCTCAAGAAGAATCGATTATTCGACGAACTAATCTACTGGATTCTCTTATTCAATTGGACGGCGTTATTCCAGGCAATGTTGCCAATCCTTACAAATATGCTCTGCCTGATTGTTTGGGCTTTGATAATGCCTATCAACGTTCGGGGTTGGGAGAGTTTACTGCATTGTACTCTCCAGAGATAACAGTAGGTGTATTGGATCTCAATACTAGAAAAAATATATCGCCATTTCAAATCGATGTCATCTCTTCTGCGGCCTATAATTTGTCATTTGCTGAGGAATCGCCAGATCCAGCGCTGTATATGGCGGGAACAGTGTTTAAAATCATCAATCAATTCCGAACCGCCAAGCTTCATGGGCAAAGGCATCTGGTGTTGGGCGCCTTTGGTTGTGGGGCATTTCAAAATTCACCCACAACGATTGCTGAAATGTATTGTGCTGTAATCAATGAGTATGAGTTTCAAGGCTGCTTCGACACCATTTGTTTTGCGATTACTGATCATTTAAATAGTGATAATTACGCAGCTTTTTCAAACATATTTTCTTCCGTGAAAATAAAAACTGTACATGATCTTTTAAAAGACACGTTTTCTTTGGAATCCATGCCTCGTTTCTTAGAAGAACAATTACCTGCATTTTCTAGAATAGATACGCAAGACGAGTTTATTTATTGGGCTTCAAAATTGATGGACATGGAATTGAAACTCATGCCGAGAAGAGAAACTGAAAAAAAGACTTATATAACTAATTTGCTGGAAACTATAAACAGTAACCGCGAGTCAGCTCAAGCCATTCTTTCAGCTAGTTTATCTAGTGAAGAAATGTCTAATTACTATATTAGCTCCGCCTTTTTTAAAGGAAAATCCTATTTTACTTTAAAACTAGAAAATCTGCTGTCACGGATGTCAACAATAGTATCAGAGCGGTTACTTGAAGATAGTGATTTGATGGACTGGTATACTGAAACTGATAATGAATTTGGAGATTTTTTATAATGATTACTAAAGAAGAACTAATTACTGTATTGAACGATTGTTATAACGCAATACCTAGAGTTGACCTTACTGTAGAGGACCCAGCGATGTTAAGTGATAAAGTCGCTGAAAAACTGATTAAAGCTTCGTTAAATCGACCAATGCCTCCTATGGCTGAGCTTATGGCGTCAACACAAGCAACAGATCTGTTTAAAGATATTCTTATGGACTTTAGTCCTAAATTAACTTCATTAAGAAACAGTATAAGCGACCTTGAGAACAAGATTTTCCCAATACAAGAAAAACTTGCTGATCTATGCCGCCGGTCATACCATATAGATAATTATTTAACCGCAAAGGAGCTTCAAGGAAGTTTACTAGCAATACGAAAGTTAACATTTGTTGAACAAGGGTATCAATTTCTAAATGTTACAAAACTATCGTATACCGAATACACTTCTGATTTGCCAAGTGTTCACAGCATTGAATATTACACTCAGTTTATAAAAGCTCTGAAACACCATTTGAGTTATTTTGAGCTGGAGCTTAATATTAAACGAGATAATTCACCTAATATTTCACCCGTATACTTAAATTTACTTATTAGTCTTTCATTGCAGTTGCATTCAGAGAGATATCAGCGTGAAGCGAGGACGCCAAGTGTGCCTGTAAATATTATTCATTTTTATTCTTCGCCCAATTCTAAAAGCAAGCGCAGTTCTATTACACCGCATGCTAGTGAGTATTTGGATGGCTTTGATTCTGATAATCAGGAACACGTTGGTATTTCATTTGATAAAACAGCGCATGGTTTGGGATCAGGTGTTTATGGACTTGGAAAAATGAGTGAGGAGTTGATTAAAAGTGTTATTGAGGATAAAAGTTATTTTGCAATTTTTGAAATTAGCAATCCCTTGAGGCTTATTGATGATTCTACAAATGATGCAGCGGAGAAATTTGTAGTTTTTGATGATTCTACAAATGATGCAGCGGAGGAATTTGTGGTTTTTGATGATTCTACAAATGATGCAGCGGAGGAATTTGTACTTTGTGAGTCTGACCAACTAACAGAGATATCTAAATATTTGCAGCATGTAGGGAATGACTTACTATCCGACTTGATCACCAAAAAAAAACAAGCGCTATTTCCGTCCGTGTTACATATAGAGACTAGTCAACAAGACCCAAACATTTTACATCGAATTGAAGTAGTTGATACTTATTTTGCAAACGATAAAAATCGACTCACACTGAGTGAGCATGCAGCGAGTTTAAATAAATTTCACAATATAGCCAGCCTGGGGTTATCACAAATAAACATGTTCGAACTCTTGAAAAAATCCATGGTTGAATGGTTTGTCGATGCTAAACCAACGAGGTCGAGACTTCTTCCAATG
This sequence comes from Legionellaceae bacterium, assembly GCA_947477015.1. GTDB lineage: Bacteria > Pseudomonadota > Gammaproteobacteria > Legionellales > Legionellaceae > DDPF01. The sequence continues at coordinate 2,434 of CANJSM010000102.1, read as the reverse complement.
CCTATTAATTATGTTATGCAAAATTTGGGGTATACTGGCATTATTAGTGAAAATAATGATAAATTTAATCGTGGACTGATCGCATTGAAAACTGATCCAACGGATTTGACTGTAGATAAAGTTGCTGTGAAGATGTCTCCAAGCCCTAGTTACAATAGATCTAGAGCACATTCAGTTAGTTCGATTCATAGTGAGGAAAGTGTGGAGGACAATGATAACGCTTCGCCAAGCTATAGTGGCCAGTCAGTAATCTCAATAAGACAAAAAGCCATTGCACCCCATCTATCGAGTACTTTAAAGACATCACCAACGACTAATCGATGTTCTTCAGCTGCAAGTGCGCCTGAAACTGCGCCTTTAGTACCCGATTTGAACTCTAATACTGATCGGTCAAGAGTTTCTTTTGAAGGAACAGTCTTTAGCGTGGTTAGAGGTCGTGGCTCTCATCTACCGCCAAGGACTAATCATTGTTCTTCAGCTGCAACTGAGATTAACAACGATTGTTCAACATCTGATTCAATGAGTTTATAGTGCCCATGACGCTTTCTACTCCCTACAAAGCCATGTTAGCAGGTGTTTCTGGAACCGCACTCCAATGGTATGACTTTGCCATATTTGGTTATTTCGCACCCATTATTGCGGCGAATTATTTTCCAAGTGACAATCCTATCGCAGCAATGTTGAGTGCGTTTGGTGTGTTTGCTGTGGGTTATCTATTGGCGCCTATAGGGTCTATAGTTTTCGGCTTTATGGGTGATCGCTATGGCCGAAAGCGCGCATTAACCTTGAGTATCCTGGCGATGGCCATACCTACGTCGTTGATAGCCTTATTGCCAGGTTATCAAACTATTGGTATTGCAGCGCCGATTTTAGTGACCCTTTTACGCATGATCCAAGGCTTTGTTGCCAGTTCAGAATTCACGGGTTCGGCGATTTTTTTAGTAGAGCATGCCAAACAAGGTAGAAAAGCATTTTATGGTTGCTTGACTAGTTCAGGGTACAGTATGGGGGTGATTTTGGCAGGACTAATGGCCTCCTTGTTAACCGCTGCGTTTATGCCTGATTGGGCGTGGCGATTAGGTTTTGCTGTGGCGTTAATTGCCGGATTAGTGATTTTTTATTTGCGCAGCAAAGTGTCTGAAACACCGGTCTATCAGAACATCGATCAAGAGAACAAGCCTAATCTTCCTTTTTTATCGGCTATAAAAGAGGTGCCCTATGCGGTCATCGGGGTCATTGGATTGGGATGTTTGATAGGAATTGTTACTTTTGGCGCTTATGTTTTTACAGCGAGCTATCTGCATACCTATTTTAACATTTCTATCAGTAGTGCTACGCTAATTATTACTCTCTCCCTAGCTGTAGATGCCGTGCTTGAGCCTTTTATGGCGATATTGGCGGACAAAATAGGTCATTTAAAGGTTATGATCACAGGGGTAGTGCTGATACTTGTATGCAGTTTCCCTGTGATGTACCTGTTGTCTTCGGGTCATTTAGTGTTGATAAGCATTGGCATGATATTCATGTCTGTGTTAATCGCTACAGCCTTTGCACCCATGAATGCTTATATGGTTGAATTGTTTCCCGAAGCTTGTCGATACAGTGGCTTTGGTGTGGCTTTTCACATTGGGATTTCAGTATTGGGCGCTACCGCACCGTTGGTCATGATGTGGTTGGTTGATAAGACAGGTAATTCTCTTGCACCGGCATATTATTACGTGGTCGCAGCATTGATTGGATTGGCTTCTTTGGCTGTGTGTGAATATGGTCGAGGAAAAAAATGAGGAAACACAAACGCACTTCCTCATGAAATTAGGCTTCAGTCGCTAGAAACCTATCGAAATACGGCCTAACAAGACCAATATTAAATAAATCACTAGAATGGTACCAATCAGCCCAGACGGACCATATCCCCAGCTCCTGCTATAGCCCCAAGTTGGTAAGCCGCCGAGCAAAAGTAATATCAATAAAATTAACAGTATTGTACCCATGATTTTCTTCCTTGATAATTGGAGGTTATTTATAATTATAGTCTATATTTTATGCATTTGGTGTGAATGTGAAAATAGAATTTATTGTTTGAGCTGTTCTTTTTTTTATGACCTTATTTTCCACCATATTTACCTGCAACCAAATAAAGTCTTGACTTTATTTGGTTGCAGGTAAATTATGTAAAAAACTCGAGATTTTAAACCGTAACGGATGTGTGTCATGCCTATTTTTCGTCATTTTTTGTTGATACTACTGATGTTCAGTAATGCCCATGCTGGGGATTCGCAAAACTATTATCGTACTTTTTGGAGTCCATTCTTTCACGGCCATCGTTTGGACTATTGTCTGGCTGAGGGGAAACAATGTGGTTTGCCTGTGGCGAATCACTATTGTCAGCTGATGGGGTATGAAAAAGCGACTCAGCAAGAAATTGATTATAATC
>CANJSM010000101.1 GCA_947477015.1 Legionellaceae bacterium | reverse complement strand
ATAAGGGACGTGGAGCCAAGAGTAAGACGGGGATAGGTTCGCCTGTTCACGCATCTGGCGATGAGCCGTCAAAAAAGAAAAGAACAGCAGCTACGAAAGTGGCCGCTTAGTATTGGAAGCTCGTTGGCTTTAGCCACGAGTAGTTCACGAAATAGAGCAAGCATTAAATTTGCCTGATCCAGATGACCACCATGTACTGGCAGCAGCTATTGTTCCCTCTTCGAATGTGATTGTTACGTTTAATTTAAAAGATTTTGCCGGGAACCAATTAGCTCAGTATAATATTGAAGCTCAACACCCGGATCTGTTTTTATTACAGCTTGCTGATCTGGATCCAGTTAGATTCTTAACCGCCGTCAAAAACACACGGTTGCGACTAAAAAATCCACCCAAATCAGTTGATGAGTCTCTGGCCACCATAAATAACACCCGCTTATACAGGTGTTATTTATGTTTTTATCAATTACTTCGAACCCATACTCATCGCACTTACAGCGGCTGTTAATCCAGCGTTGTAAGGTGGCGGTGGTGGCATGAAGGCGGCTCTGGGTGCAATAGTCTGAGGACTCAGTTGAACCGCCTCACTTGGTACGTCTTCAGCACGGTATTGTTCGATAAATGCTCGTCTAGCGGCTTCAGTAATATGCGCTAATTGCGCGCCGATAGGTGCTAAAGCACGAGAATGTCGCTCTCCTTCAACATATCCGGCCGCACGTTCACGAGCAAGTTGAACGTCACTACAAATGATTTCTTTTGCAAACACTTCTTCATTTAAAAATCGCGCATACTCATACACATAAAGTTCTGCGTTGGGATTTCTTTCAAAATAATATTGATATTCATCAGGATTTAATTTTCTTCCCAAGATATTATTTAAAGTATGTCTGGTGAAAGGTAAATTTTCATCCAAAGCATCCAAATCAAATGGATTAATCGATGCAACCAATTGGCATAAGATCCACAAACCACGAGTGAATGGAAAGGCTGCTCCTTGTTTTTTAATGACTTCATCACGCTCATCAGAATAATCATCAACCTCAGCGACATATGTTGCCAACTCATCAACCAATTTCATCCAAGCAGTTTCCCTGTCATTATCCGTACAGCTAATCAAAGTTAAAGCATGATTTTCAGGATCTGCTCTACGACAAATTAGATCAGCTATGGCGCGACCTCCTTCACTAGGCTCACCATCATTAAATAAGTAATGAGACCATTTGCCAGGATAATTAAAGCCTGTCTGCAGCGGCTCTTTTACGGGGGTTAAGCCTAACTGAAGGCCTGAAAATCGCTGCCTTATGGCATGATGTGCGTAGTCTTTAAACTCATCAGGTGTTTTTTCTTTGCGATCTAACACCAAAGGAGTACGAGCATTTAAAAAACGAACCTGGATATGCTCAACAGGAATATAGGCCAAAAGACCAATCATAATATGCAAACGATCTTCTGCCTCTTGGAGACGAGTCATTTTTTGCCCAGGTATTGGCTCTTTACCTAACTGAGCCCTAATCATTGATTTTACCGGCTCTGATGCATCTAATCCATCGACATCTGTTGGACTAGACATTGACCTACTATCATCGACGATAAAATCGAGATTATATTCTGTTAACATCATTAATTTATTAACCATACCTAATGGTGTTTCGTATTTCGCAAATATTTCGCCAATTTTATCCAACAATTCACCACCATCTAAAGTACATCTTGATTTGTATTTCGTCAACATGTCTTCGTCTTGAAGCATCTCGATGGTTGAAGCAGAACTGTCTGCCATCGGAACACTAATACGAGCATGCTGTGCTTGGATCCCAGAGGCTTCCATGACATCCTCAACTGAAGAAACTACTGCCAAAGGTGCGTTAGAAGTATTAACAGCAATAGCTTCTGCGGTCGCAACTGTTAGTGGTGGAGCACTTGGCGTAACACCCAGGGCTACATACTTTGGATTTTTTTTCATTACACCATTAACAGTGATGTACTTTGCTTCAACTGGCATTTGTTTCCCCTTATTTCTTCTGACTAAGCTGAATTTTTATCTCTCTAACGCGATTCTCGATTTTTTGAGTAACTTGTATCCCAACAAGTTTTGCATTCGTGCCACACCCTGTTGGGCCAAGGCCCAACCTACAATTTAGGTTAGAGGAAAAATAATAAACTGAAGTTAGCATGCGGTTTTAAGAAAGTAAAGATGGATTACAACTGCCCAACGCGCCCTTCAAAACACTCTAAAGGGTTCTGTCGCAAAAGTCAGGCTCATGCCTATAATTAGATCATTGAAACCGAGCTGGGATATCCAATGATCAGTTTTAAACACCGCCATTTTAAAAAAGAGATGATTTTAATGCTGGTTCGTTGGTACGTAGCCTATGCATTAAGCTATCGTGACATTGAAGAGCTGACATCCGAGCGAGGCCTAAAGGTTGATCGAGAACCAATGGGGGCAGACTGGATTGATTTGGCTGGACTTTGGCCTGCATCTTTTTACAGGCCAAGCATTATAACACTCACACCATATCAAGAATCAATAAAAATGCTCCAACACAAATTGCACTGTCCGCGAGATTGAATGCTGGCCAGTGATAGTGTGAATAGTAGACGTCAATGAAATCAATGACATGTCCCAAAAGCATTCTATCCATTAAATTGCCAACGGCCCCAGCTAAAATCAGGCTTAATCCAGCGGCCTGCATGCGTGCTGTTGAAGGTAGTCGGATGATCCACACGAAAATGGCCACACTCATCACCGCACTAAAGCCTGTAAATAACCATCGATGCCAGTCGCCGGTGCCGCTTAAAAAGCTAAATGCGGCGCCGGTGTTGAAGGCAAGCGTAAAATTCACCATAGGCATGATTGATTCAGGTTGATATGGAATCAATGTTCGAAAAGCCCAATATTTAGTGACTTGATCCAACACAATCACAACAATACTGACGATAAACCATGGCCATTTTTTCATGCGAAGTGCCTCTGCTCATCGTCGCCACTGATATTGCCGACGCATCGCTCGCACAAGTCAGGATGCTCAGCGCGTTCACCGATGTCTTCACATCGATGCCAGCAACGTTCACACTTGGCAGCTTCACTGGCTTGCACTTGAATAGCCAAACCTAATGTGTCATTTAAAACGACATCTGCAGGGCGCTCTTGAAGTGGTAGAACCTTCGCTGCGGAGGTTATCAACACAAACCGTAACTCGTTTTCCAGTCTGTCTAAGATAGCCTTCGTCTCTTCACTAGCAAACAACGTGACACTAGCGGCAAGACCTGAACCAATTAAACCGGCTTGACGAGTGGCTTCCAAAGCCTTATTGACCTCATCTCGAATCGTTTGAATATGAGCCCAGTGAGTCATGTTCACCCCGCTCACACTGGGCCAAGCTTGATACCACTCTTCAATAAACACAGACTCGCCACTATTACCCGGAATCGCGTGCCAAATTTCTTCAGCCGTAAACGAAATAATTGGCGCCAACCAACGGGTTAAAGCCTGAATGATGTGGTACATCGCAGTTTGACATGATCGTCGAGCCAAGCTGTTAACAGGGCTTGTGTATTGGCGATCTTTAATAATGTCCAGATAAAAACTGCCCATGTCGACTGCACAGAAATTATGAATCTTCTGGTAGATAACATGAAAATGATACTGCTCATAAGCACTGAGTATTTCAGCCTGCAATTCTTGGCAACGAGCAATTGCCCATCGATCCAACTCAACCAGCTGATCTGCCGGCAGCAAATCGGTTTCAGGGTTAAAATCAAATAAATTTGCCAATAAAAATCGCGCCGTATTACGAATGCGTCGATAAGCATCGCCATTACGTCTAATAATTTCATCAGAAATACTGACTTCATTGCGGTAATCGGTCGAGGCAACCCATAAGCGCAAGATGTCTGCGCCATGTTGGGCTATCATTTTATCCAAGGCAACGTAATTACCTTTGGATTTAGATAATTTTTTGCCTTCTGCATCGACGGTGTAACCATGTGTTAGCACGGTTTTATATGGCGGCACGCCACTCATAGCAACCGAGGTAGTCAGTGATGAGTTAAACCAACCGCGATGCTGATCAGAGCCTTCAAAATAAACATCCGCTGGAAAATCCAAGCCTTCGGTTTGTTTAAGCACGCAAAAATGCGACACGCCGGAGTCAAACCACACATCCAGGGTATCTTTAATTTTTTCGTAATGCTCCGCGTCATCACCCAATAGTTCAGCGGCTTCCAAATCAAACCAAGCATCAATGCCTGATTGCTCAACACGCAAAGCCACTTGTTCAATTAATTTTGTCGTGTCTGGATGCAGCTTGCGCGTTTCTTTGTGGATAAACAGCGGCATGGGTGTTCCCCATGCGCGTTGTCTGGATACACACCAATCAGGTCGTGTCTCCACCATGCTTTGAATGCGCGCTTTGCCCCAATCAGGAAGCCAGGTGACCGTATCAATTTGTTTAAGCAACTGATCGCGTAACCCATTGTTATCCATTGAAATAAACCACTGCGGCGTGGCTCGAAAAATAACTGGGGTTTTATGACGCCAGCAATGAGGGTAGCTGTGAGACAATAATTCTTCGTGCAGTAATACGTCATGTTCACGCAAAATATCAATGACCTGTGCATTGACTTTTAATACCGATAATCCAGCAAACAAAGGTACGTCGGAGGCATAACAACCATTAGCCAGCACAGGATTAATTAAAGGCAACTGATAATCTTGCCCTACTTTATAATCTTCAGGCCCATGTGCTGGCGCCGTATGAACACAGCCTGTACCTGATTCTGTGGTCACGTGTAATCCCAGTACCATCGGGACTGCGCGATCATAAAAAGGATGTTTTAATAATGATTGTTCAAACACTTGTCCTTTTGCAGTGCCTAAGACGTTATGATCTTCAATGCCATAACGCGTCACAACGGAAGGCACTAAATCTGTGGCGACCAGCAGGTATTTTGAACCGATATCAAGCAACGAGTATTCAAACTCAGGGTGCAGACAAACCGCCTCGTTTGCAGGCAATGTCCATGGTGTCGTGGTCCAGATGGGTACAATCACAGGCTTAACAGGCACATCCAAATGCATTTTGGTAAGAATCACTTGTGAATCTTGAGCCAGAAAAGCAACGTCAATCGATGACGATGTTTTATCCTCATAATCGACTTCCGCTTCAGCCAAAGATGAACCGCAATCCACACACCAATGCACCGGTTTGAAGCCTTGGTGCAAGTGCCCATTGTCAATAATCTGCCCCAAAGCGCGAATAATGTTGGCTTCATAACCATAGTTCATAGTTGCATACGGATTTTGCCAATCACCGAAAACGCCTAAACGCTGGAATTCATCGCGTTGAATATCAATTTGGCTGGCGGCGTATTCCCGGCATTTTTTTCTAAATTCAGTCGCACTGATCTTAACGCCTGCTTTGCCTGATTTTTTTTCAACATTCAACTCAATGGGCAAACCATGACAATCCCAACCGGGTACAAACGGGGCGTCAAAACCACTGAAGGATTTTGATTTGATGATGATGTCTTTCAAAATTTTGTTGAGCGCATGCCCACAATGCAGATGCCCGTTCGCATAAGGTGGGCCATCATGCAAAATAAACCGTTCACGACCTGCGCGTGCTGCACGAATTTTTTTGTACACACCGTTAGCATGCCATTCCGACAACATCTGAGGCTCGCGTTGCGGTAAACTGGCTTTCATTGGAAAGGTCGTATTGGGTAAATTCAAAGTATTTTTATAATCAGCCATCAGGATTACTCAATCAATTCATGTATATTCGCATTCTACCTGAAGATCGTGGTTTTTTATATCCATTCACCACAATTCCTGACGCTCGGTGAAACGTCAGATTTCAGTGCAGGTGCTCAATGGTTACGGTTTTTTCACGTAAAATGGGGATATGTTCGGGCGGCGGCAACATCAAGGTGGATTTGTGCAATCAAGGCATCCACCGATGAAAATTTAATTTCATCTCGCAATTTATGCAAGAAAAAAACCTGCAACATCTCGCCATAAAGTGACTCGTTAAAATCAAACAAGTGCACCTCAAGGACATTTATACTGCCATCTATCGTGGGTCGCTTACCTATATTAGCAACGCCTGTCAGCATGGGTTTTCCATGACGCGCAACTTGCACACAAAAAACGCCTGTCAACGGCAAGATACCTCGGTGCACACTCAAATTAGCTGTTGGTACACCCCATTGGCGACCAATTCCCCGGCCTTGTTTAACGCGACCACAGAGGCTGTATGTTCGCCCCATTAATCTTGAGGCACGCTCCAAGTCGCCCGAGTATAATGCTTGTCGAATTTGAGTCGAACTCACGCGGGTGTGATCAATGCAAAAATCCGAACATATTTCTACGGTAGCGCCGTGTTGTTGGCCTAATTGTTGTAATAGAGCCAAATCACCCTGTCGATCTCGTCCAAAACGAAAATCCTCACCTAACAATAGGTATTTCGCGCGAAGACGTGAAAAAATAATCTGCTCTGCAAAATCCTCTGGCGACATATTGACTAGTTGCTTATCAAATTTCAAGCAGTAAACATAATCCACACCAGACTCACAAAGCGCCCTAACTTTTTCGCGCAATCGATACAATCTAGCTGGTGCTGAGTTTGAATTAAAATACTCGCCTGGCTGGGGCTCAAATACCACTACCACCATAGGCAACTTCAATCGGGATGCTTGTTCGCGCAAGTGAGCCAATAAGGCTTGATGCCCTAGATGGACACCATCAAAGTTACCAATGGTGACCACGCAACCGGCATCCAGTTCTGTACTGTTTTGAACCCTGTGTAACAATTTCATAACAACAACTAATATCCTGTATTTATTCTGGCGGACGCACAATCAACATGTCACAATGAGCACCATGTAAAATGGCTTGTGCTGTTGAGCCTAGTAACAAGGCCAAACCATGTTTACCGTGGCTTCCTGTTACGATTAAATCAATTTTCTGCTCTTCTGCTACGCGCAAGACTTCATTTTTAGTCGAACCAAACTCGAGAAAGCGATGTTTTTCATCAACACCCAGCAGCTTGGCTAATGCAGTCAGCTCTTTTTCTGCTTGATCACGGATAGAGACCTCAACTTCTGCAAAGCCTGCAAACCCTGGGTACGCATATGCAGGAATGGGTTCAACCACATGAACTAAAAACAGTGGCGCACCATTCTCATCGGCTATTTTTTTGGCTTTATGAGCCGCATGAATGCCAACGTCATCAAAATCCGTTGCAAACAATACCTTTTTATACATGTCATTCTCCTTAATGTGTGCCTGTTTGGCATGAAAAATCACGCCTAACAACGCTTGCGACAACGATCATGTTGACGCAAACATCTCTATAATTCAAGATCTAAATGCGTTCAACAACCACTACTTGTTCTTGTTGCCCTAACCCATCAATGCTTAATGTGATGTTATCGCTAGGCTTTAAAAACTTATCCTCACCCCACGCTTTAGCACTCCCTGGGGCTGAGCCCATTGAAATGATGTCACCT
>CANJSM010000100.1 GCA_947477015.1 Legionellaceae bacterium | reverse complement strand
TGGGCGCGCACTTACACTTTACGAGGAAGTCCACCCACAAAAAAAATATGCTAACCCAAAGTTACATTTACGGTTCTTAAAAAAACTCAAATCAATGCTGGATGAAGGTGTGAGGCCCATTATTATTTCTGATGCTGGTTTTCATTCCTCATGGTTCGAGGACGTTCAGAGCTTAGGCTGGGACTACGTTGGCCGAATTAGGGGTAATAAATATTACCGGTTGCGCACCGTTACAAAATGGTCTGCAATTTCAAGTCTACATAAAGATGCAACAAATACGCCAACATTTTTAGGTGATATTGAATTATGCAAAGACAGCGGATTTTACACAAAAATTTACCGATATAAATCAAAAAAAACAGGTAGGAAATCCAAGACAAAACGAGGGAATGTCAGGCGAAGTGCCCAATCATTGCAACATGCAAAAGGCGCCAATGAGCCATGGCTTTTAGTTAGCTCGCTTCCAGACAATAGTAAAATAGCGAAGAAAGTAGTGGATATTTATAGTCTTCGTATGCAAATTGAAGGCGGCTTTCGAGATCTTAAATCAACAAAATATGGATTTGGTTTTGAGCATGTTAATACAAACCATATCTATCGCTTGAATGTCTTTTTTTTAATTGCAATGTTAGCCACTTTTCTTGCATGGATAATTGGCTGGTTAGGTGAAAAATCAAATTTGCAATCTCAGTATCAGGCCAATTCAATAAGCAATGTACGTGTACTTTCGTTATTTTATCTTGGCTTTCGAATTATAATTCGAGCCAGGGATGAAATTAAAAACGTTTGCATACAATCAGTTATAGATAACTTCCCTGATTTTAATGAGGCTTGAAAATAAGTGTCGATGCCTCAGAGTCAGACCGGATTGATATTAGGTTTGCTTTTCTGTTGTTAGGATATTAATTGTTCGAATATCAATCTAGTCTGACCCCATTGGATTCGTTTTGCTGCTAAAATCACCAGCTCTAATTGCCAACCATCGATGCTTTATGTTATATTTTCTCTTTTTTTGATAAAAATATGCCTAAACTGCTAGATAAAGCTTTCAGTATTCTAAAGTTAGATCCGAAAGGAACGTATACAGAGCAAGACATCCATAGGGCGTATAAAAATATAGCTAGAAAAGTACACCCAGATAAACGCCCAGGGGACGCAAATGCGCATGGTCAATTTGTAGACTTAACTGAAGCTTATAAACGTGTGCTTAAAGAGATTCTTCCACCAGAGGCAGAAGCGAAGGTAAATGTTACTTTATCTGTTATCCAAGCATTCGATACATTGCACTCCACTATTTTAGATGTAGGCATAAAATTAAATGCCTATTCGAATACTAAAGCCCTGCGCAAAATTCTTTTTGATCTCCGCTATTCATTAGACAGAACCATATTGGATGAGTCTGTTAGATTCGCCTTGATACTTCTCAATGAAGAAGCCGTAAAGCTTGAGATCAAAATTAATAACATAGACAAAATAGGAACGCCTGCGACATATGCAACGGTCTCTTGCCTTTACATAACTATAGCACTGTCCATTGCGGTGTTTTGCATTGCGTTATCCTTGTCAGCTGCCGCTATGCTCAGCACCGCAACATTGGTTGGCTTAATTGCCATACCTCCTGTTGGTGGTCTTTTAGTGGGGAGTTCTGCTTTTTTTTCTACCAAGGATACTCATAAAAAACGCTCAGAGCGGCAACAAGAAATGATGAAAATTGTAACAGCTATTAACAACTTAATCGATGCTGTTGAAAAAAGCTCAGCAGAGTCAGATAATGGTTTGTCTTCTAGAAAATTAATTTGTTGACGTGACTCATTAGCAGATACATTCTGAACGTTAACCAACTTTGTAAAATTGGCTAAACTCGAATTTAATAATGCTCCACGATGCGGCGCTAGAACTAAACACAATAACAACGCTCCCTGTCGCTCACCTGCTGTACGTGGCAAGAAACGTTGCTGCATCCATGGAGGCACCCAAGGCAGCGGTGGCCAAAAAGGTAATATAAACGCTATGACGCATGGGCAAACAACAATCAAGATTAAAGCATTTAAATAGTCTGTGCGTAAAATAATAAATGAAAGCCGAGAACTAAACTCGGCTATTGTGTAATAGTGATGCTACACATTCAGATGCTAATTTGTGCTGTTAACCAATTTTAACTCAGTAGCTTGTTCGTTGGCTTCGTTCTGAGGTGTAGGTTTATACTTTTTAAACATGCTATTAGCAATCAGATAGCCCCCTGTAGCGATGAGTCCAGCACCAAAAACGAAAACTCCAACGGAGCGAGCATTTTGAGGTTGATGTTTGCCACTAATAGCAGAAACTATGGAGCCTAAAAAAACAGTGTAGCAACCCAGATAGAAAGGTATGTTGATATTAAACATATCGTCAAGTGTTGAATCCAATCTGTTAACGCTAGTATGAAGCTCAGAAACACTCGTATGAAGTTCGGAAGTGCTCGGGTGAAGCTCATCAAGGCTAGCATGGAGCTCAGAAAAACTAGTGTGAAGTTCGTCAAAACTGCGATCGAGATTAGTATTCATTTTATCAAAATGGGCTTTCAACTCATTAAGCATTTCATCCAAGGATGATGGTACTTCTGTAAGATCATCGAATTCAAATTCTGTTCCATTTTCAATTAGGCGCTCTAATTTCTGAAAAGCACCATTTAATTCTGTAAAAGCGCTCTCTGAACCGCCTTTGTCGGGATGAGCAATAAGCGCACGTTTCTTATAAGCTTTTTTAATAACAGCCCATTTTACTGTCTCACCATCATTGATGCTCACATCCAATATTTTTAAATAAGACTGGTGTTTATGTGAGATTGTTATTTCATGTTCAGAAGACAGCATTTTTACATCCAATTTATTAGTAATCTATTCTTCGTGCTAGATCAACCACAGTAGATAGCGTTGATGGAGAATATGAACTAGCCACACACTCTAATTTTCGAGAGAATCCCTCATCATACCATTCAACAGTGTACAAAAATCCATCTTTTTTGTTCCCTTGTACATCAGATGTGGTCACTTTATCATTCACCTCATGAGTGACTATGTCAGAAGGTATTCTAATTGTTGTATGCATGAGTTTTAAATTATTTTCTTCATAATTACAGTTACCAAGTCCTTTTTTTGTAAATAATTCAACCATTCCGGTCCAACCATTGTTAACGTACGTGCCAACTGGCGCAAAACCAATTATACTGTTAGCATCTTCTTCGGGTACTTCATGAAAATCATATGCTATCTTTATTTCAGAAGCTGTATCGCGCAAATGGGTGCTCATCGGATTAGTATTATTTTGGTATTTCTTTTTTTCATAAACAGCAGTGTGATCAATATCACGTAATTCCAAGAGTCTTGGATTGCTTTTTTCAACATACCCTTGTTTTAACATCGCACGTTTATCTGCCATGACTTGCTTTTTTAATTCTGCAGGTAATGAAATAGAATTTCTTGGAACAACTTGCACGTTATGATCGGGCAACGTAATACCTTGTGAATTTAAATATGATTGACGAGAAGCTTCCAATGCACTTTCTTGTTCAGGAGTGGCTTGAGTCATATCTGCGTTTGCTACTGACAAAACCGTACATCCTAACAATATTAAACTGAGTAATTTTTTCATCATCGAATGCCTCATAAGTAAGCGTGAGTTTATTTAATCCCACCAGCCATCATAAATACTACAGTCATTTACAGCAGTAATTTGATAAACATACTCTGTACCTGCGTTGTTGTATAGAAGATGGTATGCATAAACATCCCACAATCCATTAATAATTTTTGGTGCCTCTCCCCAGCAAACTGCAGCGGCTCTCCATGTATACACGGTAAATGTATCTGATACATGTTTCTGAACATGAGCGTAATTGTGAAAGCTGATAACTCGCATCCAATAGTTATAACCAGCATGCCATGTAATTGATTCGTTGTTAACGCAATTTGATCGACTATGGGCAGTAAGACCATGTAATCCGGCATGAGCCTCTGCTACGAAGCCTAGTATAAAAGAAGTGATTAAAATTCTTAGAATTGTGATGCCATGTAGTTTGAGTTTTGGTAACTCACGCATAATCTTCCTTGTATGTTTTCTACATTGCTTCTACATTAAATTGTCTAAGTTTAAACTGTAACTACTAGAAGCCTTACTGTATATGGCTCCCCGGGACGGGCTCGAACCGCCGACCTAATGATTAACAGTCGCCGACTTAACCATAAACCGCAGTACTCTACAACAAATAACAATAATGAAATCAATGCACTAACCAAAAACTATTGCTGCTGTTTGTCATCATTTATTGCCATTATTTGCGGCCTAGTGTCCCACAACATCAATTATTTTTTAGACCTCTAAAACCTGTTTTAATTTGTTGAGTTGTTCTTTCTTTTTCTCTTCAGGAATTTTATTAATGTTTTGCAGTTTCCATTGAATGCCAGGAAGACTGTTAATGCCATTTATGGGTAACAATGACCAATCAGGGTTACCAGATTTTAATTGAATTAAAAATATTCTTTCATTTTCGGTAAAAGAACTCAGCAGCAATTTGGGTAAGTATGCCCGAATGTCTTTTAATTCTTTGTGTGTGGTAGGAATAGCAGTCATACCAGAAAACTCATTTTGAAAAGTATTTTCAAATTCTTGTTGCGATGCCTCCGTTATTCTTGGTTCAAGAAGTTCATGCATAGGCCTTGAACCACTTGCAAGATAAACAATAAACGCTTGCCGGACTGCTTCGGTTAACCCCTGATTTTCTAATAAGAGTTTTATATCAAACAAATCACGAGGGTGATATCTATCCAAGGCTGCGCATATTTTACCCCCATATAAATCAGCAACAGATAATGTTTTAACGCGCATAAATTTTAAAAATTGGTCTTGAGCTTTATCGCATAGCTCTTTTTCTTCACAAGGAAATACAGAACCTCTGAGGACAAAATTAGGCTCAATCTTAATCATGCCATTATTGGAGTAAACCTGTAGTTTGGATATGGAACCGTTTTTCATGGGCACAGTTTTGACCATCACACCCAATTGCTCGATTACTTGTTTCATTTTTAGCAGTTCGGCCTCGATATTTTGAAGAAAAATATCTCTGCTTTCGATGGGTAAATAAGTCAAATCAATATCGACGCTTAATCTTGGCATATCATGGATGAATAAATTAATCGCTGTTCCGCCTTTTAAAGCGAAGCATTTAAAATCATTTAATACGGGCAAGACTTCTAGTAATAAAGCCACCTGATTTTTATAGACCTCTTGAAAACTCAATGTATTACTCCTTTACTTCCGGTAAAGACAGCTTATATTTAGAAAAGTATTTGCCACCTTTAGCTAGTACTCTCTTACCTTTGCCCAAGTCTATTTTTGTTAAATCCAAACTGGAAAACCAAGGATGATTAAATTGCTCGCTCAAATGTAAGAAAAGCCTTTTTACTTTGATTGAATGACAGTCCTCTAATAATGCTTGGATTACTTTAGGTCTTAATTGAGTTAGATTTTCTATTAAGTAGGTTATCTCATTTAGCGATTGATGCTGAGGATACAAATAAAGTAATTCTAGCGCTGCTCTTTCAGGACTGGCAATTTTTAAGCTTACACCATTGATAGAACGGTCTATTAATCCTTGCTCATTTGAAAATAAGGATGATTTATATATCTCAAATTCTGCGTCCCATGTATTCGCTAACAGCCATTTTGGTATTTTGGTAGTTGGAAGTGCGAATAGCATGATGTGCTGCATGCCTTGCATAGGTACAAAATGTCCTAACCCTAGTAAATGCAAAGCGGTTTTTGCCCCTATATGGATTGGAGTGGCTAACTGAGTTTGCAACGCATTGATTGCGCCTTCCCAAGTGATGTTATCGCCTGCTTTTTTATAGGCATTAGTTCCAAGCTTTTCCAATAGGCCAGAATGGACATACCACCAAGCAAGCTTGGAAGATACGCCATGCTTCTCAAGCCACGCAGCGGTTAAAACCACTCCAGAGGGGGCGCTAACCATAAAATGGTTTATTTTTGATTCTTTATTTCTAGTCATACTAGATATAATAGCATATAAATAAACTAAAGTTTAATTTAAGATAAAATATTCGAGGATTACTAGAATTTTTAAATAAAATTTAAACTTTTAATAATTGTATATGATTAATAAGGTATATTGTGTACATGGATGCTATAAAAAAGAAAACCCACTCGTGCATTTTTCAATGTAGAGGAGTAGGCCGTGTCAATTGCAGGATGCTTATGAAACAACCGCTTAATTGTTCGGTAATAACACAGATATCTAGGGAAATTAAAATAGAGGCAAATATCTGCTCGGCTGTAACGTAACTCAAGAGACTTACTTGAATTACCGTCAATAATCCAAGAAGATTGGCTTACAAAATGTTGTTGCTGATTCAAAAAATCCTGATAATTACGTTGCACCCAATTTGCTTCAAAAAAATGCTTATCTAAGTGATACAGAGGGATATTTAGCATGGATTGTAGTTTTATGGAAAAAGTTGATTTTCCACTTCCAGGACGTCCCATTATCATAATACGTTGGGGAATTTTTTGATTCAGTGCATTAAGAAAATTATCATCGTTTTCTAATTTCATCGATTACTCTGGCCAATACCATAGATGCCCATTGTTTTAAATGACCTCTATTTTTCTCGCAAGTGTAAGGTAGAAAACTCATGTGATGGCAAAAAGCATGAAACAACAAGAGATTGATTGTTTCATTATCTACATCACCATAAGCATCCAAAAATGTTTGAAATGCTTCTTCTGTAAAAATCATACCTACAGCCAAATCAATTCCCGGATGACCAATATGCGTGTCTCCCCAATCAATTAACCCTGATGGAGCAAAGGTTAAAGGATCCATAACAACATGCCTACTATACAAATCCGCATGTAGGTAAGATTTTTTATCTTCTTTGAAGGTTAAATGCGGTAATGATGTTATTACTTCAAGCAAGATTCCTTTATCAAAACCTAATTCTAAGAAATAATTTTCATAGTTCTTAAGATTTTCCTCACAACGTACCATCCTATGGTTAACATCATATCGCCAGCCCTGCTCGCCTTTAATCAATGACGCATAATGTTCTGTGACAGGAATAGCGTGTAATTCGGAAAGCCACGAGGCGAGTGTTATAGCAAAATTAGTATCGGCAATTAATGACTGAGCAACATCTGAAACCGGTTTGCCTGAGATCATTGGATAGCCTGCAAACGGATAAGGGTATAAATCTGATGGTTTTCCAATCCACTGCGGTGCTGAAAGGGGAAACGATACTTGGCTGGCAATATAGGGCAGCAATGCTATTTCGTTTTCCATACAAGCTAATCCAAATTCTCTACGAGGAAATCGAAAAATATGGGTCTCATTCACCAGATAAACTAGATTGTCCCAACCCTCATCCATTACATGAATTGTTTTAACGATAAGAGAGTGTTGTGACTCAATAAGCTGTTTGGCTTTCTGTTCATTGATATCAATGGATTGATTCCAAGCGTGGGTCATAAATAACTACCTGAATTGAGAGTTGGCGATATTATACAATAAAATTTG
>CANJSM010000099.1 GCA_947477015.1 Legionellaceae bacterium | reverse complement strand
TAAGGGACGTGGAGCCAAGAGTAAGACGGGGATAGGTTCGCCTGTTCACGCATCTGGCGATGAGCCGTCAAAAAAGAAAAGAACAGCAGCTACGAAAGTGGCCGCTTAGTATTGGAAGCTCGTTGGCTTTAGCCACGAGTAGTTCACTTAAATCAGATAACTGACCAAGACGAGATTATATGCTTATCTAACGACGTGGATTTCTATAAGCAAGTAAAAGCTGTTTACTGTAAAAATAAAGCTTGGACGTGGCAACATGATTATTTACCGCCAGCTGAGTTATATTATTCATTGTATGTCGGGGCAAGGAATGATACTCGTTAAAATTGCATCTATTCCAAGTAGAGTAAGACAGCTTGAGAGTACTATTTGTAAATTATTGGGCCTGGTTGATCGGGTTGAGGTGTACCTTAATAATTATCTCGCAGTCCCCCAATTTTTAAATCAACCCAAAATTCAAGTTTTTACCAGCCAAGAGTATGGAGACAGAGGCGATATTGGTAAATTTTTTCAAATAGAGCATGCAGCAGGTTATGTCCTTACCATTGATGACGATTTAATTTATCCAGACAACTACATTCAAACCATGGTCAACAAAATTGATTTTTATAACAGACGTGCCTTTGTTTGTGTTCATGCCAATATATTGCCACAGTTTGCCTTATCATCATATTACCAAGACAAGCTTGGCCTTCACTTTGAAGGTGCATTGGAAGAGGATAAACGAGTTGATATTCCAGGGACGGGTACACTTGGCTTTCATACGGATGTAGTTCAACTGAGATCAGATATTTTTCTCAAATCAAACATGACAGACATTTGGTTGGGAGTTTATGCAAAAAATAAGGATCTCCCTATTATTTGTATAGAACGAGCAGCTGGTTGGCTCTCACAAGCGCGTGGTGAAGCGTTTGAGCACTCAATTTATAATTTGTGTGTTAACAATGACAGTTACCAAACATCCGTTATTAATAAGTCATTTAAGCTTGGCTAGCTCAACATATTTTTCAGAGGGGTAGCCTAAAGGGTAGCCCGTTGATTTCCATGTTTTAGTTAAGTTTGTTGATTCAACGAGTTACATCAGATATTTGGCGGAGAGAGAGGGATTCGAACCCTCGATACGTTGCCGTATACACACTTTCCAGGCGTGCGCCTTCAGCCACTCGGCCACCTCTCCAAGTGCGCAAGGATATACTTGATTGATAACAAAATCAATCTATAATGTTATCAAAGGACTTAATATCGTGTAAAAACCACAAGGATAATAATGAGATGCGTAAATTTTTACTGATGATATTTAGTGCTTGCTTACTGACCCAAGCTCATGCCTTTCCTTGTTATATCACGATGATGAAAGACAATTGTTGGACTGCGTATGATGTAAATGTAGATTTAATCGACGTAGCCACAGAGCAAGTTATTGCTTCAATGAGTATACCTAAGGGGAAATCATGGGACAGAAAGGAAATTGTTTGCCAGCCCAAACAGGTGGTTAAACTGAAAGCTAAATTTTCTCCAGATATTTGGGTGAAAGATAAAGGTAGAGAGTATGTAGGTAAACGTTTCTGGTCTTTTCCTGAGCAAATAAATCAAGGTGATGCGGCATGGAACATGGTTCTTTGTTTTTCTAGGGATATTCAAGATGTTCCTCTACCACCTGATGTGTCTGGTCAGTGTGCTTGTGATGCGAAAGACATTCCACCCATAGCCCCGCGTTGAGTATAGGAGTTCCTTGGATGTTGAGTTTGAGAAGAAAAATCGCCCAAATGTTGATCATGGGGTTTTCAGGATACGAAATTAATGAGAGTAGCCCTGTTGTAGATTGGTTAAAGGCCGATGGTCTGGGTGGTGTGCTGTTATTTGATTATGACTTGCCAGCCCAAAAGCAAGGTAAAAATTTATATGATAGAGCGCAAATTAAGCGACTAAATCAGGATTTGAATTCTTTTGCTGCATTGGTTAATAATCCACTGCCTCTATTTATTGCTATAGATTATGAGGGCGGCGTTGTTGATAGGTTGTCTACAGTCGAAGGTTGCATGACGACCTTGCTGCCTTGTGAGCAGGCTCAATTATCAGCTGATGATCTATACGAAGAAGCTGCACGAATGGCGACAACAATCAAAGACCTTGGTTTTAATTTAAATTTTGCACCCGTTGTTGATTTGAATTTAAACGATCAACAGGGGATTATTGGAAAATTAGGTCGTTGTTTTTCAACGGAACCTGAAATCGTGAGTCACGCAGCAAAACAATTTATTAGAGCGTTTAATGACCAAGGCATTGTTTGTTCATATAAACATTTTCCAGGTCACGGTAGTGCTACAGGTGATACGCATGAAGGGTTTGTAGACGTTACACAGACCTATGAAGACAGAGAGTTACTTCCTTATGAAGGACTGTCAAATAAAAATACTCCAGTGATGGTGATGACCGCACATGTTATTAATCGCAAGCTAGATCCCAGCGGATTACCAGCGACGCTTTCTTATCCTGTATTGACCGAATTATTACGTGAAAAATTAGGTTTTAATGGTGTTATTGTCAGTGACGATTTGCAAATGCAGGCGATTAGTCATCATTTTTCTATTGATGATGCGTTGCGTATGACGATTAATGCCGGCGCGGATATGCTTATTTTTGGCAATCAATTGGGGAGCATTACCGCAACGGAAGTCGTTGATAGGGTAGAGCAATTGGTTCATCAAGGCTTGATTCAGCACTCAAGAATAGATGAAGCGTACGCTCGTATTGCCGTTTTAAAGCAATCACTTTATTCATGCAACGCTGCGGCGATATGCTGAGGCAATAGTAACCAGTATCGGCCTTGCGCTTGCATGTGATTGGCGATGTATGTGGCTTTTTTTCCTGAGCCCCAATAGGTGTCTCCGCGAACGGTTCCGCGTATTGCCCCACCGGTATCTTGGGCTACCATTAATCGGTTGAACGGTTGGCTGTTTTGGAGCTCTTCATTCGGTACGGTAGTGCTGAGCCAAACAGGGGTTCCATAGGGGACCCATTTTGGATCTACAGCAAGGGATACGCCGGGTGTTAAAGCTACACCCTGAGCCCCCATTGCAGCATGCGTTTTTAACTGACTGAAAAAAATAAACGATTTATTTTGATTTAAGACTTCGTCAATTTCTTGAGGATGATCATTTAAATATTGTCTAATGTTTTGTGACGACGCGTTATTTTTTGTGAGCACACCTTTTTGAATCAATACGCTAGCGATGGATGTGTATGGGGCGCCGTTTTCACCGGCATAGCCGACATATATACGTTTTCCATCAGCCAGTTCAATGACTCCCGAGCCTTCAATTTCTAAAAAGACACGATCCATTGGATTATCTAGCCACAGTAGGGTGGGAGCAACTTTGTCTATGGCGCCAGTGTTAATCTCTTCGCGAGTATAATAGGGAACCATTTTATTCCCTACGATTCGACCAACAATACGTCGGTTGTTAAGATCCGGTTTGAAAAGACCTAAGTTAGCTGTGACGAGATTATTGGGTAAGCCATAGATGGGCACGTTGAATTGTTTTGTTTTCGTCAGGCTGCCATGCAACAACGGCATATAGTAGCCTGTAAATAAACCCGCAAGAGGTTTGCCTTGATAAAACTCAACAGGCGTGAACCAAGTATTAAAAAACTTTTTGGCATTTTGTTTGGTAATGGAATTAATTTGCATGGCAGCGCGGCACGCAGGTTGCCAATCTTTAACTTGGATGGCTAAGTGTTCACTTCCTACCCATTTTTCAGGATCTTGTTTTAAAAATGTTTTACAAGAGAGGCGAAAAGCAGACAACGATTTTTTAACATTGGCTGACTGCCAGTTAGGCAGTTTAGAAAAGGCAGATGGTTTTACTGTGACGTCTCGTTTTGAAAAATACATGAATAGTATTGCAACGATTAAGATTACAACAATACCCATTGAGTATATATATTTTTTTTTCATTTCATTAGTACCTGTTACGCGAGTCGTGTAATTTTTTATAGCTCGCAATTAATCGCAAATGAGGTTCTATGCCTTCAAGGGCCATACTGGTTTTGGTGAGCCCGTAAAATTGCACTTCGCCCGTAACTGAACCGACAACGTTTTTCATTACTTCGTTACCAAACATGCGGTTGAAACTGTCAATAAAGTCTTCAAGCTCAAGACTGTCATCTAACGTCACTTCTAATACAGCGCTGACTGCTTGATAAAATAGTCCACGTTGGACTGTATTGTCGTTAAATTGTAAAAACTCACCGACCAGTTCAAGGGCGTTTTCATGATCACGCAGTGCGAGATAAATCAGGATTTTCAACTCGATAATGGTTAGCTTGCCCCAAACCGTGTTTTCATCAAAAACGATGCCAATTAGGGTGCTAATGTCGGTGTAGTTATCTAGTTGACTTTCTTCCAATCGACTAACTAGTTTAATGAGTGCTTGTTTACTTAATGAATGTAAATTTAAGATATCTTCACGGTAATTGAGCGCATTGTTAGTGTTGTCCCAAATAAGATCATCAACGGGGTACACTTCTGAATAGTCAGGCACTAAAATACGGCAAGCAGAAGCACCTAAGTCGGTCAGATCTGCAATATAGACCTCTTTACCCATGTCTTTTAAGATGCTAAACAATAGATTAGCTTCTTCTTCGTTAGTTCCAGAGAAGTCCCACTCACAAAACTCATAGTCGTGTTTACTGCTAAAAAATCGCCAAGAAATGACGCCAGTAGAGTCAATGAAGTGCTCCACAAAGTTTTCAGGCTCAGTGAGCGCCATTCTATTAAAGGTTGGTTTTGGTAAATCGTTTAAGCCTTCAAAGCTTCGGCCTTGTAGTAGCTCTGTTACACATCGCTCCAATGCCACCTCAAAACTAGGATGGGCACCAAACGACGCTAAGACACTTCCTGTTCTAGGATTCATCAACGTGACACACATCACTGGAAATTGTCCACCCAATGAGGCGTCTTTGACTAAAACGGGAAAGCCTTGCTCTTCCAGCCCTTTAATGCCCGCTAGAATACTAGGATACTTTTCCAGTACTCGCATGGGCACATCAGGTAATACAATTTCCTGTTCAATGATTTCACGTTTTACGGCTCGCTCAAAAATTTCTGACAAGCATTGCACATGAGCTTCTTGTAAGTTGTTGCCGGCACTCATACCATTGCTTAAGAATAAATTTTCAATGAGGTTGGATGGAAAATAAACGGTTTTTCCATCTGATTTACGTGTATAAGGAATGCTACAAATACCTCTATCTTTATTGCCTGAGTTCGTATCGATTAAATGGGAGCCGAGTAATTCGTTATCTGGATTGTAAATGCTTAGGCAATACTCATCTAAAATACCGGTTGGCAAAGCATCATTTTTTTCTAAGGGAAACCATTTCTCATTGCGATAATGAACGAAATCGCTATTGGCAACTTCAAGACCGAAGAATTGATCGTTATAGAAGAAGTTATTGCTTAAACGCTCTATAAACTCGCCTAAAGCTGAGCATAGAGCACTTTCTTTGCTAGAACCCTTGCCGTTAGTGAAACACATAGGTGACGCGGCATCTCTAACATGTAAAGACCATACATTGGGCACTATGTTGCGCCATGATGATATCTCTATCTTCATACCAAGATCGGCTAATAGGGCGGTCATGTTTTGAATGGTTTGTTCAAGAGATAAGTCTTTGCCTTCAATGTAGGTGCTGGAATCACTGGCGGGTTGCCCCATCAACATGGCATTCGCGTCAGCGTTTAGGTTATCAACGAGTTCTATTTTAAATTCAGGGCCGGTTTGCACTACTTTTTTTACTGTACAGCGGTCTATGGAACGCAGAATACCTTCTTTGTCTTTGGCTGAAATGCTATCAGGAAGCTCAACTTGAATTTGGATGATTTGATTGTAACGATCATCAGGATCAACAATATTGTTTTGTAATAAGCGGATATTTTCAGTAGAAATATCACGAGATTTACAATACACCCTAATGAAATAAGCAGCGCATAAGGCCGAAGATGCTAAGAAATAATCAAAAGGACTAGGAGCGGAACCATCGCCTTTATAGCGGATTGGTTGATCGGCGATAACGGTAAAGTCGTCAAATTTCGCTTCAAGTCTTAAATTATCGAGAAAATTTACTTTGATTTCCATTAAATATGTCCACAACGTAGGTGGCCAAGAGGCCTATTGCATTATTAATTTGAGTTTAGACAGCGCTGCATGAAAAACGCCTTATATTGGATGAAATTATACCAGTTTTTAAACAATTTCGCGATACAAATTTCTTAGCATTCATTACCGTCGCGCCCAGATTTTGTGCGCATTTATTGGTCTTCTAATACAAATACAGACGAGAAAGAGGTATAGTCGAGATAAATACAAGATGTAAATATTCAGCACCTTTCAAAGAAACGCCATATTTGGCGAGTCTTGAACAAAAAGTCTGACGTTTCACCGAGCGTCATGAATTGTGGTGAGTAGATACTACAAGATAAGAAAATGAAGACACAATCATGATCCTTCCATTCGCAGAACCTACCGCACCAAGGTATATCTATATCAACCCAGCAAATAATTTGGTGCATCTCTTGGTTCCCGTGGTCGGCGGGCAAGAAATTAGTACCGACAATACTTGTAAGTCCACTAAGATGCTCGAGGAGTTTCTTCATAAAGGTGCGGCAATGCGTGAATTGCTTGAGTATAAAAAAGCTCTTGAGTTTGATCTGCAATGGTTAGACGGTCATTCGTTAAAGGCAGCTAAACAGGCGCGATTAGCACAAATTTGCGCATACATTAAAGACCTACCAGCCATGCACGAACGATATGAAGAGGCTCTTGGGGCACTCATGCAAGCCGGCTCTAATCTCTACAGCATCCAATTAAGACCATGCGAACAAGATGGGGCTTCTCGTGTTGTCAATCCGGTATTTAGTATTAATCGCAATAATGATACAACGGGTACGCCAGAATCAGCGTTATATAATGCCATGCACTTGGCGTTCCCTAACGTGACGATAGCAAAAATTGCCCCACGAGATCAGCTCAATCAAGCGATACTCTCGTCATTAATTGAACAACCGGTTAATTTTGACGTTATCCAGCGCATCTTGACAGAGCAATGTATATGTTTGTTTGGTTTAAGCATCAATTTTGCTGAAAGCGTTGAAGGGGCTGCGCTAGCTCAAGCTTCTGTCGATACACTGATGGGCTTTACGCCTGAAAATCCTGCAACCACTGAAGATTACATCAATGCGCTTCTCGGTATGTGTGCTCCTAATCTCTGGGAAAACATACCTACCCCATCTTTTTACAGCGTAAGAAATGACACGGATAAAGAGGATGAGACAGAAAAACTATCTATTTTGACGCAATTTTTTCTCGCACACGTCAATATCTATTGTGTCGCGAATGGTATTAGTGTTAAAAATTTTGGGACAATACTGGATGAATCTCTTGTACTCAGTGCAAAAGTTGCCAGTATCGTCGCTCGTGCATTGAGCCTTGGAGGTGATGTTGAGCATAAGCTGAGTAATTTTTTCAATGAGCATCTCTTTGAATTCGGTTTGAACAAATAGCTCGCGCAATCCCGTTTCTTTAGAGGCGGGTCAAGCGAGCGGTTTTCCTGCTATGGCCTTGGATTGCTTAATTTGTTTTTCTGATGGCGGTTTTCTTTGATTTTCGATAAATGCTTTTACTATATCCAGGCTAGCCC
>CANJSM010000098.1 GCA_947477015.1 Legionellaceae bacterium | reverse complement strand
TATTTTGACAAGGATTTTTTCTGCAACTGTGGATTTCAATACGTTATTGTTGGGCCAAGGCCCAACCTACGGCAGGTTGATCAAATTTTAATGCGACAGCCGTGTGTTTTTCCTCATTTGTGGTTTATTTTTAGTCTTATGAAGCGTAGAA
Source organism: Legionellaceae bacterium (assembly GCA_947477015.1). GTDB lineage: Bacteria > Pseudomonadota > Gammaproteobacteria > Legionellales > Legionellaceae > DDPF01. Next base: position 7,880 of record CANJSM010000098.1, on the reverse strand, counting down.
TTCATGATTTTATATTAATATTAGGTAGTAAAATGTATTCTGTATTTGCCGCAAACAAAACGACGCCATTTCGTCTAAATAACATTCCGAAGAGAGGCTCGCTGTTAAGTTCATGGGTAAACAAAATGAACGAACTCATTTTAACCATAAACGATGCCCTTAAATTGTACGAAGAGTTTATTTGTCATAAAGAAAAAACAAAGCAGCTCCTATATATCCATCAGCTACAACAAAAACTTGATGATGCATTACCTGATTCGATTATTACCGAAATCCATGAATACCAAAATGAATTGCACCATCGTCTGTTTGCATGGTTGAGAATGGAGCGATATAGATTAAATCTGACTCCTCAATACTCCATTAAAACGATTAATCATAAGTTTACCTTAGCTGACTTGATAGCTAACATGGAGCCGGAGTATTTATCTAAGTTGGCTCAATTGCTGTCAAATGACGACTATACATCCCTGCCCTCTTTGTATTTTTATTCTAATCCTAATGGCAAAGCGTGGGCTAGTTTTTGGTCTCTACACACGATTGAATCCCTAGGCGGAGAGAATTCTAAAAATTTTATTGTCACAGAAAAATCATCCCAAAAAAGGATTGTCTTGAAATTAGAGAACCGCTTGGATGCCACTAAAGATATTGAACGACAAATCAGAAAGAGATTATTTGCAAACGAAGCTCGAGATAATTTTTTGGTTAACTTACATACCGACCGACGCACAACATTTAATGATAAAGCCCGAAGAAAAAAAGTAACTGGCACTATCTCTATAACTGATTTTTGCGATGGACTTACTTTTAGACAAATGGCCAAACAGAGTCAGAAGAAATCAACTATTGAAAGACAAAGCTTAGCCATTAAACTCGGATTAAGTCATATCGAGTTAGCCCAAAAGACTATGAATTTAAATGCGGTCAACACCGACTATAAATTAGATAATATTTTCTTTATATTTGATGCAGGCACTCACCAATACAACGCCATGGTTTCTGATTGTAAAGCTTATTGTCATTGCGACGAGCATGATGCTGTTATACCCCCATGGGATGAATGCTTTATCAAAACACACATTATGGCGCCACCTGAAGTCTTTGGTGATGTCACACAGCGTAAGATTTTGGCAGATCCTCTCTTAAGCTATACCGTTGCTAAAAATTTATATCTTTTTTTGGTCATTGAGGATGAGGAGTTATTATTAGAAGACTTATTGTCACTCGATATCACTCAGCTTGATTTTAATCGACCTATTTTCCAAAACAGTCTAGGATCTAAATTAAAACAAATTATTTGTGAGCTTGGGAATTCAGATCCTAATAAGCGTACTTTGCTTTCCAATGCCCAAAGGATGCTGTTACAGTTACAACTGAAAGCACATGGTCTGGCTTTGTTAGATGCAATCAAGATAAAGCAATTTAGTTCCTATGATCGAGTTACCTCGATGTTTGTCAATCGAATGAACTTTGAGCTAAACAGCACAGAACTGGCCGAGATTAATAAAACGCTGAGGGAAATTGAGCGGGTATTTAGTCAAGTCAACATGCCATTTGTTGATTACATGCATCAAACCATTAAAGAATTTCGCGTAAGATATGCATTTGAGTATTCCAATGTTATATCAAGACATCGAAAAGCAGATAAAATTGAACAAGCAATGGCCAGAGTACCCTTTGACAAACGTGGCAAAATATTTGAATATGAAGATAAAGCTTGCATGGATGTTCAATGCGCTTTGGCAGAAAAGCGTTACAGATTTTTTACTCAAACACATGCAAATACAATAGACTGTTTTCCAGCCAAAGCTTATACACAAGCAAAAAAAAGTTACTTGAATAAGCGGAAAGATCAAAAATACAGCGATGCGCGCTCCTACTTGCATGGGGAGTTTGTTAGTAATGAACTCACGAGATTGCTTCAAACTCGACTGTAGCAATTTTTATGCGCGATGCTCGACTTTTTTATGTAACGTATAAGGATATATAACATAACTGACTAAAAGGAATTGTCATGCTGAATCCAAGGGATGTTAAAACTGCAGTAGATGCACAACAGATTGTACAAGACCGCAATCTTACTCACGTCAAAGTGGGTTTTTTTGATATTGATGGTGTCATGCTCGGAAAGTACATGAGTCGTGATAAGTTTTTTTCTTCACTTGAACATGGTTTTTCTTTTTGCGACGTCGTGCTAGGCTGGGATCTCAAAGATAAACTATATGACAATGTAAAGTACACCGGGTGGCACACTGCTTATCCAGACGCACAACTTAAAATAGTTCCTAATAGTTGTCGTGAACTATTATTTGAAGACAATCAGTTGCTTTTTATAGCCGAGTTTGATGGGCCTACACGAGCTATTTGCCCCCGTAATCTATTGCATCGAGTGATTCAAAAATCTGAAGAAATGGGGTTCGATGTTTTAGCTGCATTAGAATATGAGTTTTTTATGTTTGACGAAACGCCTGAGAGCGTCAGAGCCAAAGGATTTCGTAATCTAAAAACCATTAGCCCAGATTTTTTCGGTTATTCAATGATTCGTAATACTGTTCATGCAGAACTATATCAACAGATTCTTAATATGGGCGAAGTAATGGATTTTCCTATTGAGAGTTTGCATGCAGAAACGGGTCCTGGGGTTATCGAGGCTGCGATTGCTGTTGACCATATTGGCTTCGCTGGCGATAAAGCCGCGTTATTTAAAACCTTCATGAAAGTGTTAGCACAACGCAATGAAATGATGGCAACGTTTATGGCAAAATGGTCTCTAAATTACCCGGGGCAAAGCGGTCATATTCATATGTCACTTCGTCATAAAAAAAATAAAAAATCTGCTTTTTATGACGCCTCTGCAACACACAATATGAGTGCAATTCAGCGTCATTTTCTAGCCGGGCAACAGCAGTTAATGCCAGAACTATTAGCCATGTTTGCTCCCACAGTGAATAGCTACTCCCGTCTTATTCCCGGGTATTGGGCTCCAACTCATGCAACTTGGGGTGTAGAAAATCGAACCACCGCATTACGAGTTATTCCTGGAAGTGATAAGTCCCAACGAATTGAAGTACGCTTAGGGTCTGCTGATGCGAACCCCTACCTTGCTTTATCCGCGGCCTTAGGCGCTGGGTTATATGGGATTTTGCACAAAATGGAACTTTCGCCTGAAATTAAAGGGAATGCTTATGAAAGTAATCCTAACAGTAATTTAATGTTTCCCGTATGTTTAAATGATGCAGCGCAGCGATTAAGGCATTCTGAAGCGGCTCATTTTTTATTTGGTACAGAGTTTGTCGAACATTTTGCAGCCACTCGTGAGTGGGAAGTGCGAGAATTTAGCCGACATATTACTGATTGGGAACTCGATCGTTATTTTGAGATCATTTAATATGATGAATCAAATGATTACGTATTCTCCAATTGATAATTCTATCTATGTAGAGCGACTTTTAGCTACGCAGAATGATATACAGCAAGCATTATATAAAGCAGAAAAAGCCAAGCCACTCTGGGCGAAGACCACTCTAGCCGAGCGCGAGGTATTTTGTACTCGCGCAGTGGATGCAATACTGGGTAAAAAAGCGATTATTGCCCAAGAAATATGTTGGCAAATGGGACGACCTATCCGTTATGCCGAAAATGAATTAAATGGTTTTGAAGAACGTGCTCGGTATATGATTTCGCATGCTAAAGCGGCTTTATCCCCCATTCAAATACCTGAAAAAAACGGTTTTATTCGTTATATTAAACGAGAACCGTTAGGCATTTCTTTTGTGATGGCGCCTTGGAATTATCCCTATCTTACAGCGGTTAACGCTATCATTCCTGCAATTATGGCAGGAAATGTTGTGTTGCTGAAACATTCTGCTCAAACGCCATTAGTGGCTGAGCGTTTCGCTGAAGCATTTGATACTGCAGGTTTGCCGGATGGGGTCTTTCAATACCTCCACTTATCACATGTTGACACAGAAGAAATCATCCGCACAGCACCTATTCAACATATTGCGTTTACTGGCTCTGTTGAGGGTGGGATAATGGTTGAACGTGCAGCAGCGGGTCGATTTCTTAGTGTTAACTTGGAATTGGGTGGTAAAGATCCTGCTTATGTTCGTGAGGATGCTGATCTTGAGCATGCTGTATCGACGCTCATTGACGGCGCTTTTTTTAATTCAGGACAATCCTGTTGTGGAATAAAGCGCATCTATGTACACGCTAAATTATTTAATCAATTCGTTTCCAAATCGATTGAAATAACCAAGCAATATAAACTCGGGCGATCGGATGATCCCGAAACAACACTTGGGCCAGTCATCCGCCCTGCCGCAGCCAATTTTGTACGTCATCAAATAAAAGAAGCTATTGAACAAGGCGCTGTTGCACATATTGATAGTCGTCATTTTGCGTATGATAAACCTGACTCTGCTTATTTGGCTCCTCAGATATTAACCCATGTTAACCACCAGATGCGTATCATGACAGAGGAATCATTTGGGCCTGTTGTTGGCATTATGAGTGTGCGTAATGATGAAGATGCGATTCAACTAATGAATGATAATGATTATGGACTAACCGCTGCAGTATTTACCAAGGACATTGATGCAGGGAAATTGATTGGTGAACAAGTACAGTGCGGTACTTTTTTTATCAATCGTTGTGATTACCTAGATCCAGCACTCGCCTGGACTGGCGTAAAAAAATCAGGGCGAGGCTCTTCGTTATCAACCGTGGGTTATGAGTCGCTGACCCGGCCAAAATCCTTTCACATCCAACAAGGAGTGAGTTGAATATGAGCAATGATACATTCGCAGCAAATTGGAATTACCCCACCTCGGTTAAGGTTGGAAATGGTCGCATAAGAGAGCTACCCGACATCTGCCGCTTATTAGGAATAAAATCTCCGTTGATAGTCACAGATCCTGGGTTAACTGATTTGCCACCGTTAACGGTTTTATTGTCTATCTGTGAGGCCGCGAACCTTCCTATTACGATATTTAATCGCATTAAAGGAAATCCTACGGGTGAGAATATTCAGGATGGTGTTGCAACATATTATGCAGGCCAACACGATGGCGTCATTGCTATTGGTGGCGGTTCGGCTCTTGATGCAGGAAAAGCGATTGCTTTAATGGTTGGTCAAAATCGACCCATTTGGGATTTTGAAGACATTGGTGATAATTGGAAGCGTGTAAATACCCTTGGTATGGCGCCTGTAGTTGCGATACCAACCACTGCCGGCACCGGCTCTGAAGTGGGCCGTGCTTCAGTGATTACTGATCCTGTTCATCAGGTCAAGAAAATAATTTTTCATCCTAATATGTTACCGAAAGTCGTCATTCTTGACCCGGAGTTAACCATTGGATTATCGCCATCTTTGACCGCTGCAACAGGAATGGATGCTTTGTCTCATAATTTGGAGGCTTATTGTAGCAATTATTACCACCCTATGGCGAAAGGTATTGCGATAGAGGGTATGCGGTTAATTAAAGAGAATTTAGCTTATGCCGTCTCACATGGGGACGACTTACAAGCAAGAATGCAGATGTTAGTTGCCTCTAGCATGGGTGCAACCGCATTTCAATGCGGTCTAGGAGCAATGCACGCTCTAGCTCATCCATTAGGGGCGATTTATGATGCTCATCACGGTCGCTTAAATGCTATCTTAATGCCTTATGTATTATCAGCAAATCGAGAAGCCATTGAGAATAAAATAGTCCATCTAGCTACTTGCTTGGGTATTCAAAATGGTTTTGAAGGATTTCTTCATTGGATAATACAATTGCGCAATGATATTGGAATTGAACATTGTTTATTAGATATAGGTATTGATGCTGAACAACGAAAGCGAATCGCTAAAATGGCTATTGAAGACGCATCAGCGAGCAGTAACCCGATTCAATTTAGTGCATTGCAATATGAGGAAATTTTTGATGCAGCAGTACATGGTAAAATGAAATGAAATTGAAGAGTAATCGATTGAACATTGGCATTTTAAAATGCCATCGTGTTCCTGAGCATTTTGCTTCAACACATGGTGATTATCCCGAAATGATCGCAAAGATGCTATTGTTAGAGGACTCTAGTTTATCGTTTACAATTTATAACGCGGAACAAGGTGAGTTACCGGCAAGTGTGCATGAATGCGATGCTTATATGATCACCGGTAGCCGTCATGGTGTTAACGATGAATTTGTCTGGATAACTAAGCTAGAAGAGTTCATACGTCAGCTACACGTTGCCAAAAAAAAATTAATAGGCATTTGCTTTGGCCATCAGTTAATCGCTAAAGCGCTCGGTGGTCAAGTCGAGCGCTCTTCAAATGGATGGGGGGTAGGAATTTCTAAAAATAAGATAGAACAACTCCGTCCTTGGATGGTTCCTTCATGCCAGACATTTAACTTAATTATGAGTCACCAAGATCAAGTTACAAGATTACCTGCTAACGCAGTCATACTTGCAAGCAATGACCGCTGCCCTTTTTATATGCTACAAATCGATAATAATCTTACGATTCAAGGCCATCCAGAATTGAGTAAAGAATATATGTACGATCTTATTGAGTCACGAAAAGAGCGTTTAAATACAGAAGAATATGAGGCAGGATTGCAGTCATTAAAATTAAATATGAACGATCAGATCATAGCTAGTTGGATAATAAATTTTCTCCAACATTAGGGTCTGTTGACAACTTATATCTCAACGTCCCGCGACTATCTCATTACACATAACTCTACTCCCTGCGGTTTATCCGCAGGGTCGAGAAGATCGCTATTTCAAAGAAATAATTTAGGGGTTGTTAACTATTTTGATTTTGATGTCACCGTATCGCATATACACGCGCGGGAGCCCCACTACCTCCTTTGATTTTCATAGGCGCTACAATTAACTCTGCTCCTACAGATGGAACAAACTGTAAATTAGCAACGTTTTCTATTCCATATATATTTGCACCTAAAATGATTCGGTGAGCCCAAAAATCAGAAGAAGTACCTGGATCTAAACTAGGCGTATCTAGGCCTATCGCTTTTACTTTTTTAGTCACTAAATATTGAGCGGCTTCTTTAGATATTCCAGGGAAGTGAAGATCTTTCGTGTCCCCAAGTTTATCATTTCCTAGATAATTTTTTTTATTCCCCCAATACTTGCCCCACCCTGTGTAAAAAAGCACAATATCTTCAGCGTTAATTAGCCTGTATTGTTTTTCAAATTGTTTAATGTCCTTGATGCTGATTGCATAGTCGCGAAAAGCTTGGGCTTTAGATACCACATTAATGACTACTGCTTTTCCATGCATGGCCTCTACGGGAATCTTATCTACAGTCCATCCATGGTTAGAAAAATGACGAGGCGCATCCACATGTGTACCGCCATGCTCTGGAGCGCAAAATTTATAAGCGGAGTAAAAAAAGCCTTCCGGACCTGTTCCATAAAAAATTTTATGTAATTGAAATCCTTTTTCTGTCGGCCAATAAATAGTGTCTTTATCAAACGGGTAGGTCAAATCAATCAGTTTACTTTGTTGACCATGGGCGGCAATTGCAACTGTACTGGAAAGAAAATAAAACATGAGGTTTTTAACAGAGCTTTTAACAACAGTGCCCCAGTCCTTTGAGGATTTTTTTAGCATCATTCGTACTCACTACTTTAAATGTGATAGTTATACTAGACTAACTCACTGAAATAATAATTTCAAACCTCTCTTTTCACATTAAAATATGCTCGACCTACAGCTGCGTTTATCTGCCATGGCGTAAAACCTCGTCCTTTAGGGCGGGGATGTAAGCTAGCTCTGTTGACCTTAGTGAGGTGTTCGTTGTTGCTCAATGTATTTTCGAATAACCGTAATAGGCGCACCACCACAGCTAGCAGCGAAATAGCTTGGT
>CANJSM010000097.1 GCA_947477015.1 Legionellaceae bacterium | reverse complement strand
CTAAGCCAGAGTTAGATAATCAAAAAATGGTGGCTTGGAAAAACTCAGTTGTCAGTAAATTGACGGGTGGTCTAAATGCGCTGGCTAAACAACGTAAAGTGTCTGTGGTCACAGGGGCTGCGTCTTTTTCTGGCCCAAATCAAGTTTCAATTGACAGCAAAGAAGGCAAAATCACCGTAGATTTTGCTAACGCAATCATAGCTGTAGGCAGTGAGTCTGTGAATTTGCCGTTTATACCACAAGATAAACGTATTTTTAGTTCTACAGGTGCATTAGAGCTAGCTGACATTAAAGGCAGCTTACTTGTTCTTGGCGGTGGAATCATTGGCTTGGAAATGGCAACCGTATATTCAGCGCTTGGCGTGGATGTTACAGTAGTTGAGTTTATGGACCAATTAATTCCTGGTGCTGATAACGATTTAGTGAATGTTTTACAAAAACGCATGGTTAAGAAAGGCATCAAGTTCCTGCTCAAGACCAAAGTCACTGGGATGGATGCAAAAGACGATGGCATTTATGTGTCTATGGAAGGTGATCATGCAACCGACCAACCAGTTATTTTCCAACAAGTCTTGGTTGCTGTTGGTCGTCGGCCGAATGGTAAAAATATTGAAGCAGATAAAGCGGGCGTAAATGTTGACGAGCGTGGCTTTATTCCTGTTGATAATCAAATGCGTACTAATGTCCCTCATATTTTCGCTATTGGTGATGTTGTTGGCCAACCCATGTTAGCCCATAAAGCCATTCCAGAAGGTAAAGTAGCCGCTGAAGTTATTTGCGGTATGAAGCATTATTTCGACCCTAAATGCATTCCTAGTGTTGCGTACACGGATCCAGAACTTGCGTGGACTGGCCTGACAGAAAAAGATGCCAAAGCACAAGGCATTGCATATGAAAAAGCAACGTTTCCTTGGGCTGCTAGTGGTCGCGCGTTAAGCATGGGACGCGAAGAGGGCATGACCAAATTGTTATTCTGCCCCAATACAAAGCGTATTATTGGTGCCGGTATTGTGGGTGTCAATGCAGGTGATTTGATTGCAGAAGCTACGCTAGCCATTGAAATGTGTTGCGACGTAGAAGACATCGCGTTAACCATTCATCCTCACCCAACCGTTTCAGAAACGATTGCACAGGCTGCAGAAATTTTTGAAGGTACTATTACTGATTTGTATATGCCTAAGAAGAAAAAATAAGTGTCTTCAATCTGGGTTGGGCCAAGGCCCAACCTACACGATAGTGAGCTTAACCCAATGTCCAAAGCCCTGCACTCATATTATCTCCAACAAATGGGGATTGAAACATGGATAATCCGCAAGCCTGAGGTTGTCCAAACAAAATTATGGGTAATTGGCCAAGATTTTGATAATAATTCACAGGCACGTGGTTTATTTAATAAAATGCTCAGCAGTATTGGCTTGCTCCCAGAGGATGTATGTCTCAAATCTTGTGTCTCGGAGCAGTTATTGCAAGAGCTCAATAGGTGCCCGCCTAGGGTTATATTGGCTCTTGGTAATGACTGCATCCGTGATCTATTGAACACGAATCAACCCTTAATCAGTCTACGCGGGCAAGTGCATGCAGTGCATGAGGTGCCTGTGGTTGTCAGTTATAGCCCTATCGATTTATTAAAACAGCCTATTGATAAGAAAAAGTCATATCAAGATCTGTTGTTCATACAGCAACTGCTTGCTCGAACAGAGTGAAAAAAGACAACGGTTTTACATTGATTGAAGTTCTATTGAGCTTATCAATAGTAGCGACACTCTTATTTTTTACTCTACCCTTTGAATCATTGTTTTATAAAAAAAATCAAGCTCAGGTGATCCAGAGCGACATTCAAAGCGCTGTACGTTATGCAAAAACTCATGCACTAGCGATTGGTGAAAACGTGATTCTTACCCCATTGCAAGGTTCAACTGACTGGTCTCTTGGCATGTTAATGTTAGTTGATAATGCAAAACATAGTTATACCTCAAATGCTCAATTAATACATGAATGGCATTGGAAGAAATCTGGCGTAGCCGTGAGTTGGCGGGGCTTTCAATCCAAGCACTATCTGCTTTTTGCTGCAGATCCTCGTCAAAATAGTGTCAACGGCTCGTTTTTAATTAAAACCGGACCAAACTATACCGTTAAATTATTGCTAAATAAATTAGGGCGAATAAGAATATATGGGAACACGTCGCAGGACGTCGAGAGCTGAGCGGGTGAGGGGCGTTTTCACGCTAGAGCAAGACTAGCTGGCAGTTCATGTACTCTTGACAGACTGCACTGGAAAGCTGAAATAGCAACATACGAACTTTGTTTCTTAACCCCGTGCAGTGTCTTCTTTAACAAAATTTAGGCTATAAGCAACATTTTTTGTACTTTTTACCTGAGCCACAAAAACATGGATCGTTACGACCTGGTTTGGGTTCGTTATTTCGAATTGTGTTTTGTTCTTTGCTGGCTCTGGTACAGTTAGTGGAATAGGACGCATAGTAACGAAAGATCTGAGTAACCCCGGCGCATAGAGCAATTATTATTTTTTCTCGTTGTTCAGTGGTGATTTCTTCTTGATAAGGCCTCATTTCGGGGTCTTCATCATGCTCATAAGCCAACATAAAAATCGGAACAAACCAACCGGATTGTTCTTCGTCATCTAGCATTTCGTTAAACCCACCGGCAATATCCATGCCTTTTAAAAAACCATCTGCCCAGTCATTTCCGTTATATATTCCTGTTTTTTCATCGGACAAAATACAAGGGATATATACCTCTTCTTTAAAACGTTGACCAACATCGTCCCAATAGCGCAAAAGAAGTTGAAGGAATGCATTTAATTTTTCTTCATTTTTAAACGGCGCTTCCATTTCCCCTGTATCATCACCCCATATTTCTGGTAAATAATTATTGAATGAAATTATGTCGGGACAGGCATGTAACGCTGCAAAAAAACCATCCAATTCTTCAAGATTCATTGCATTTTCATGAGGAAGTTCTGATAAAATATCAAGTAATTCATCTTTTTCATGTTCGGTCATGGGTTTGGACAGTGTTGATAGCATCGAATTTCCTAGTAATACCAAATTATTTGGCAGCCGGTGAATAGCCAATTATACTTCGATGAGAATTTTTTGTCATAGTGGCTATGCAGGTTTTAGATCGCTTATTGACGCCATGCTCGACTTTTTATGAACGTAGGTTGGGCCTTGGCCCAACAAATTCCGCATTCGTGCTCCATCGTGTTGGGCCAAGGCCCAACCTACCGGTTGATAAATAAGTCGAGCTTCGCGTTTATTACGGCTTCTCAACCTTCTGGTTTTTATGTTATGGGATTAAAAAATGAGTGATAGTGCTTTTAAGAATGTGATTAATGCAAATTTAGTAAAGAAGATGGGAGCAACATTTCATCTGGCCTATCCAGCGTTTAATCAAAAAAGTTTTCAAAAAATAATCCCAAAGCTGGAAGCACTCGAGCTCAAAGCTCGAGTGCTTCTATTAACTGAAGGCCTGAGAGGTGAACTTCCAAAAACATTCCTTGAAGACGCCAAAGTTCTTCAGAATGTGCTTAATCAAAAAAAACTCAGTGGTTTTGAGCTCTGGCCAGTATCTGAATACATTTCTCAGTTTGGGACGGACCATGTTGAAAAAAGTATGGAGCTAATGTATGAGATGACCCAAGCATTTACTTCTGAATTTGCTATACGTCCTTTCTTGGAGAAAAATCCTAAAGCAATTTTAGAAATATTACAGCGATGGAGCGAGGACGAAAATGTTCATATTCGTCGTTTGGTTTCTGAAGGGACTCGTCCAATGTTGCCTTGGGGTGGAAAGATTGAATCCTTTGTGAAGCAACCAGCGACTCTGCATTTACTTGAGAAACTTAAATATGATGAAGAGCTGTATGTAAGGAAAAGTGTTGCCAATCACTTAAATGATATTTCAAAAAATCACCCGGAGCTACTGGTTAAAACGCTCAAAACGTGGGTGAAAGATTCTCCTCAGGAGCACAAATCCAAAATAGATTGGATAAAAAAGCAGGCCCTCAGAACTTTGATCAAGAAGGGGTATGCCGGAGCTTTAGGCCTTATGGGTGTGACAGGTGAAGCGAAGGTGAATTTGAACAACTTAAAGCTAAATCAGAGAGACTATAAAGTTGGGGACACTCTGGCTTTTGATTTTGAATTAAAATCAACTTCGAGTAAGTCGCAGGTATTGATTGTCGATTATTTGATTAACTTCGTGAAGGCCAATGGAACTCGTTCTGCGAAAGTATTTAAATTGAAAACGATCGCACTTAAAGCAGGAGAAAAAGTTGTTTTGAAAAAAAGTCATTCCTTGAAAAAGATTACCACGATGACCTTTTTTAAAGGCGAGCATGAAGTACAGATTCAGATTAATGGCAAGGTCATTAAAAAAGTATCATGGATGTTTAAGTAGGTTTATGTTGATAAAGATTTGCTACTTAAGTTTTGCTCTCTGTACATGACAAAAAAATCTCTGTCATGCCCGCGTAGGCGGGAAACCATCCCTCAAAACAATCCGTTGGCCAGATTTAACCACTGAGGATTGTTCTACTCAATAAGATTTATTTTCCATTATTGCCTTATTACCTTATAGTCTTATATGATAGTTGCTTGACAACTGATAGACCTATAAGGATATAGCGATAATGTTTCAAAAATGGCACAACCATCATTTATTACTACTGGCCTCATTAATAGTCGCTAGCTCCGCTGGTTTTGCACAGGCTCAAGTTGGGCAAAATACCCCCGCCACTTTTTTATCTAACTCACTTGAAATGCTTAAGTCTTCAGGCGTTGCGACCTTAAGTATTGGACCTGTCTGGGAAAATGCCGGGAACACACAAACGTTTTATTTAGCCCCTAATATTGAAAAAACCTATGCAGCGAATCATGCATCGCATGCATTGGTCGATGGCGAGGTTTTTTTAGGCATTCAAAAGCCACTACGTGAAAAATTAGACGGTCAGATAGGGCTTGCAGTTGCAACAACGGGCAACGCGTCTTTATCAGGACATATTTGGGATGATGCAGAATCTCAATTTAATAATTACACGTACGATTATCAAGTAAAGCATACGCATGTGGCTATTAAGGGGAAATTATTGGCGGATAGAGGCTATGTTGTGACGCCATGGGTGAGTGGGAGTTTAGGTGTTGGATTCAACCAAGCCCATGATTTTATTAATGCACCCTTGATAAGCCAAGCAGTTGTTATGTCTAATTTTTCAAGCAATACCACAACGGCCTTTACCTACACTCTGGGCGCCGGAGTTCAACGACAGTTGAACCCACATTGGCAAGCGGGCATCGGTTATGAGTTTGCGGATTGGGGCAGGAGTCAATTGAACCGCGCCTCAGGACAAACATTAAATACGGGCTTGTCTTCGCCCCATTTATATACCAACGGATTATTATTCAGTCTGACTTATTTAGCATAAGGACATTGCAATGAGCTCTATCTCCAGCAAAGCATTAACCCTAATATTAAGCTCCATACTATTCTCTCTCAGTGCACTCCTTCATGCAGGCAGCCCTGTTTGGACATTCACGCCCTTAACCGCCACATCGATATCTGTGCCAGCTAATGGTATAGCAACGATTCAATATCAAGTCACGAATCAATCCGCAAAATCCCATAGCTTAGTGATGAGACCCATCACAGGCATCACGCAAACGACCACCGGGGTGGGTATTTGTAGCAACCCATTTACATTACCCTCCAAAGGGTCTTCGTGTACTTTAACGTTGCAAGTGAATGGCAGTCAGTTAACGCATTCGATTACAGATGGGCCAATCGTTTGCGAGCAGGGCTCTACACTACAGTGTTACAAACCAAGCCCATCAAATGCTTTAAACATCAACGTTAACGTTGGAATCAATGAGTACACGATAGGCGGGATGGTTACAGGACTTTCTGGCAGTGTTGTGTTGCAAAATAATGGCACGGATAATGAAACAGTAAGTAGCGATGGCGCTTTTACGTTTGCAACGGCCATTGCAGCAGGCAGCCCGTATGCTGTGACGGTATTAACCCAACCCTCAGGGCAGACGTGTATGGTTACGAATGATTCAGGCACGGTTGATAATTCTAATGTCACGAGCGTTAGCGTCACTTGCTTATCTAATCACACAACGCTCACAGCGAGCGTATCAACACTCGGGCTGTCGATTAACGACACGGGACTAGATGCAGCTCTCACAGGCACGCCAAGGCTTATTACGATTACCAACGTAGGGTCTAATTCCGCAATGAGTGTGACGTACTCCCCATCACCCGCATTACCCAGCGGCACAACGATTAGTCCTTCGAGTTGTGGCACGATAGCATCATCGGGTACGTGTGTGCTAACAATTACACCAGGCAGCACCGCGAGTGCAACAGCGGGCAATACCAACCCAACCCCGATAACGTTAAGTATCTCCGGGACGAATACCAATATATTAACACCAGCGGTCAATATATTAACGTATGGTAGTGTGTATCAAGGTGGTTACATTTATGCAGTAGATGATACGACGCCAAATACAGGTAGCATTGGCGGCACGGTCGTCACTCAAACAGACCAGGCACCAAGAGGTCCGAATGGTGTTGTTTGGAGCTCAAATGGAGCAGGCAGTACTTCAGTGAGTAATGACATTATCCCCGGGATAGCCGAGACGTCAACAACAGGCGCTTCAGTACCAACATACACCGATGCTCAAACCTCATTCAACAGCACTTATTCCAATGCAAGCACGTTCCCTTTTCCCTCTTCCGGTTCATTTTCCTCCTGTAATGGACGAACAAATGGCGCCTGTAATAGTGCTAATATTTTAACGCTTTATAACACGTATGTTACCAACTATCTAATCGGTAGCAGCCCCTACACGCTTTCAGCAGGACCCACAACGACATCTTATTATGCAGCAGGTCTCTGTACAGCGACCATCAGCGGTTATTCGGACTGGTATTTGCCTGCTATCTGTGAAATGGGACCTGCTTCAAATGGTTCTGGTTGTAGCGCGAGCACACAAGACATTGTTAGTCAGTTGCCAGGCTTGCTAGGTAACCCCAATTCATCTCCAAGTACTTCATGTACCTATGGTGCCAATTGCCTTGCTGGCGGCTACTGGAGTTCTACCCAGAACTCAACTAATGGCCCAGCTGGTGCGTGGTTCCAGTACTTTGTGTCGGATGGAACCAGCGGTCAGAACGTCGCCTATAAGAACAACGCGCTTGGTGTCCGTTGCTCTCGGGCATTAACCATTAACCCTTAACTCCTTTTCTTTTGACCTTGAGGGTTGCTTTATTGGGTGCCCGCGCAGCGGGCGATACCCTTTTTAGGGTACATAAATGGTACTTCACACAGAATTACCCGTATACAGAGACACCTAGCAAATTATTTTCCAAGCCCCATGTCTTATTTAATATCCGTTATTGCGGCCCTAAACGTCACTATCACGCCAAGTAGGTGCTGCCATGACTAGTCCATGCGTACATGAGAGCAATAAACCCATTCTAGAATCAGAAAAGCCTCGATTGGTGTATCAGCCTCCTACGCTAACACGTCTTGTGGAGACGCCACGACTGTTTCAAAAATAACCCTAAGTTATTTTACATCAGCTAACTGCAGCGGCACGGGTGCTGGCAGCAACCCAGGCTCCACATGGAGACAATACGGATTAACAAATCTCGTGATTTCAAACTCATTTTTTCATCAATTAAATTTAAACGCGCACAGATATCGAGAATGCCGGCGCATTCTGTAGCAGAACGCTTTGCCATCCGATAGAATCGAATTTTTTCATTTGTAGAAAACTCCCTTGCTCCTTCGGCTATATTAAGCGGTACTGATGAACCTGCGCGTTGTAATTGGTCGATAAGGTACGCACGTCCTTTGGGAAACTGCTTTATGATGGCTTCAGTGATCACTACAAATTCAATATCACTTGATGGTTTGTAATTGTAATTAAAGGTTGATTGAGCTAAGATTCGACTTAATGACGCTGTTTTCATCATTCATGTAACCAGCCCATGACCACAGCGGGGGATGACATGCCACAATCAAAACAAACGCTTGAACAAAGACT
>CANJSM010000096.1 GCA_947477015.1 Legionellaceae bacterium | reverse complement strand
TGTATAAAATCTCCTTGAGCGCACAGGTTAGATCTAATAACTGTATTTCGACAAGGATTTTTTCTGCAACTGTGGATTTTAATACGTTATTGTTGGGCCAAGGCCCAACCTACGGCAGGTTGATCAAATTTTAATGCGACAGCCGTGCATCAATTCGCCGCCACTATTGATTTATAATCTAAAATCTGATATCGTTCTTCGTCATTTTGAGAGTATGGTGCTTGACCATATTTCGCATGCGAAACGTGTGATCAGGTGGCGGTACTCGTTATGTACTAATTGAGAGAGTGGTATTATGAAAGATACGATACATCCTAGTTACGAAGCCATCAACGTGACCTGCAGTTGCGGTCATGTATTCGAAACACGATCAACCCTTTGCAAAGACTTAAGTATTGAAGTATGCGCCAACTGCCATCCTTTCTACACTGGTAAACAAAAACTTGTTGATACTGGTGGGCGCGTTCAAAAATTCCGTGACCGTTATAAATCACGAATTTCAACACAACCAGACGCTTAATTCAGATAGTTATAAAAAAAATGCGCAAATTAATTGCGCATTTTTTTTTAAAATGACTGTTCTTCCCATGCGTTTATATACCTAGTTATACTAATTTCTTTAATAAGAGAGTAAATGCCGTGAGTGACAATGATTTGAAACAAAGAGCACTGCATTATCACGAGTTTCCAACACCGGGAAAACTAGCTGTGATGGTGACCAAGCCAACGAATTCTCAAGATGATTTATCACTCGCATATACGCCAGGTGTTGCTGAGCCAGTTCTTGCTATTGCTGAAAATCCGGACGATGCCTATCGATACACAGCAAAAGGTAACTTGATTGCTGTCATGACGAATGGCACTGCTGTGCTCGGTTTAGGTGATAAAGGTGCCTTGGCTAGTAAACCTGTGATGGAAGGCAAAGCCGTATTGTTTAAGCAGTTTGCAGACATTGACGTGTTTGACATCGAAATCGATGCGTGTGATCCACAAGATTTTATCAGCACGGCAAAACGTATCTCACCGACATTTGGTGGAATAAATCTTGAAGACATTAAAGCCCCTGAATGTTTTGAAATTGAGTTGGCTCTTATTGAGCAACTAAATATACCGGTGTTTCATGACGATCAACACGGAACAGCAATAGTCGTAGCGGCCGGTTTATTGAACGCATTGGAATTGCAGAACAAAAAATTGTCTGAAGCACGAATTGTGTGCATTGGTGCTGGTGCCGCGGGCATTGCTTCTATGCGATTATTAGTAGCGCTTGGTGCTGATAAAAACAATATGCTGTTGCTCGATAGTAAAGGCGTTATTCATGCGGGTCGCGAAGATCTGAATGCTTACAAATTTGCTTTTGCGAACACAACTGATCGCAGAACGCTTGCCGATGCGATGGTTGATGCCGATGTATTTATTGGTGTTGCTAAAGCAGGTTTGTTGAATGCTGATCTATTGAACTTAATGGCCCCTAAGCCTATTATTTTTGCGTTATCCAATCCAGAGCCTGAAATCAGACCTGATGTGGCATTGCAAGTGCGTGATGACTTGATTATTGCTACTGGACGGAGTGATTTTCCCAATCAAGTCAATAATGTCCTTTGTTTCCCTTATATTTTTAGAGGCGCTTTGGATGTGCGTGCAACCTGCATTAATCAAGCTATGCAAATTGCTGCAGTTGAAGCTATACGCCAATTGGTGCATGAGCCAGTCACTGACGCTGTAAAAAATAACTATCCGGGTGTTAATAATTGGGAATTTGGTGCAAACTATATATTACCCAAGCCTATTGATCCTCGCCTGCGTGAGCGAGTTCCTGCTGCTGTAGCCAAAGCGGCAATTGCTAGCGGTGTTAATCGAATATAGTGAAGACATACTCGAAATATGATATTTCGAGTATGATCTTAAATTTAATCCATCAGTTAAGGAGTTTGTCTTGCGTAATAAAAATAATAAGAAGTACGTACTGACTGCATGGTCTATTTGTGGTCTAGGTGCATTATTCTATGCATATGAATACCTGCTAAGAATATCTCCCAGCGCGATGGAACCTGCACTGAGGTCTCATTTTAATTTATCAGCGACAGGTTTTGGCTTGTTGTCAGCCATCTATTATTACGCTTACGTGCCAATGCAACTACCGGTTGGTGTATTGATGGATCGATTCGGTCCTAGACGGCTCTTAACCTTGGCATGTTTTATTTGTGTCGTTGGGGCATTTATGTTTGCCGGTACCGATGTTTTTTCTATAGCGGCTACTGGACGATTCCTAGTTGGTGCAGGATCTGCTTTTGCCTTTGTTGGCGTATTAAAACTAGCTACTATCTGGTTGCCTGAAGACAAGCTGGGTATGGTCGCTGGGATGACAGCTGCTTTAGGTACTATAGGGGCAATGTTTGGAGATAATGTTCTAGGCGGGATGGTTGAAACTTCAGGGTGGCAACAAACCATCAATTACACGGCAATATTTGGGATTGTATTGATGATTGTATTGTGGTTTTGCATACATGATCACAAACGCGATCCAGACAGCGGTGGCACTATTGATAGCTTTAAGAAAAACATGGTTGATCTGGGTATTATTTTGCGTGAAAAGCAAATTTGGATCAATGGTATGTATGGTTGTCTAGTTTATTTACCCACCACGATATTTGCTGAACTGTGGGGTATCCCATATTTTACTCATGCACATGGACTGAGCGCTGTTGATGCGGGCTTTGTTAATTCCTTGCTGTTTTTTGGATTCATGCTGGGCGCGCCGACAATGGGTTTTATTTCCGATAAAATCAAAAGACGTAAATTGCCCATGTTAATGGGTGCGATGGGTGCTGCAATCATGATGTCTGTCATACTGTATATGCCTAATTTAAGCACGCATATGTTGTATGGTTCAGTGTTTTTGTTGGGTTTGTTTTACAGTGCCCAGGCGATTGTCTTTGCGGTAGGGCGTGAGTTGAGTCCTAATGAAGCAGCGGGCACAGCAATTGCAACAACAAACATGATTGTGATGATTGGTGCAATGTTCTTACAACCACTTGTTGGCCGGTTGCTTGATTTGAGTGCTCGTTTGCATCATTCATTGATTTCGATGCCTGCTCTGCCTGTTGATAAAATGGAAGAATTGTATACGGCAGCTGATTATCAAGTGGCTTTGTCAATTATCCCATTTGGTATTGTCATTGCAGCGATTTTAGTTGGATTTTTTATAAAGGAAACGCATGCACATGCGCCAAGCTAGTCTTGTATCAAGAAAACAAATAGTATTTGGAAGCATAATCTGCGCAATTGCAGCGTTATTTTACTGTTACGAATTTGTATTGAGGATTATTCCAGGAGTACTGCAAAGTGAGCTGACTGCAGCGTTTGGTAATATTTCTGCCTCAACGTTTGGACAGTTATCAGCTTTATATTATTTTGCTTATTCACCAATGCAAGTGCCAGTCGGTATTTTGATGGATCGGTTTGGCCCGCGACGACTGTTGTCGTTGGCCTGCCTGTGTTGTACAGCGGGCTCATTTATGTTCAGCTATTCATCATCCATGCTTATTGCAGGAAGTGGACGATTTTTGGTTGGGTTTGGATCAGCTTTCGCATTTGTTGGCGTGTTATCGCTAGCAGTTCACTGGTTACCTCGGAGATATTTTTCGTTAGTAGCTGGTTTGATGACAACATTGGGCATGTTGGGACTTATTTATGGCGAAATGAAAATAACCCATTTGGCTGCAACGATGGGGCTCAATTATGTGTTGTTAACCATGGTTGGGATTGGATTGTTGCTGACTGTATTGATTTTTTTTGTTGTAAGGGATGGTCCTGGTGGTGCCTCGGTGAAGTCTCAATCTTTGCCTGATTTTTACCGAAATATTCTTCATGTGTTGGTTTCACCACAAGTTTGGCTTATTGCTTTTGTTGGAGCCTGTTTATATACCTCACTCTCAGTATTTGGTGAGTTGTGGGGAAAATCCTATCTCGAGTTGGCTCATCATTTAACAAAACTGGAAGCCGCTAAAACTATTTCAGCCATGTTTCTAGGGTGGGCTGTTGGTGCGCCACTAGCTGGTTATTTTTCGGATAGAACGGGTCGTCGGGTGCTGCCTTTGGTGATTGGTGCCTTTTTGTCACTGGTTTGCATCAGTACCATATTGTATATTCCGGGATTGTCCTTTGTCTCTTTGAATGTCTTGATGTTTTTCTATGGATTATTTAGCGGGACCGAAATTATTATTTTCATTATGGCTCGAGAAAATAGTGGTGCTAAGTTGTCAGGGACAGTGTTTGCAGCTGCAAATATGATTGTGACCTTAGGTGGTGTGATATTTCAGCCATTGGTTGGTTCGTTGCTCGATACGTTTAGCAGTGGCCAATTGGTGAATGGTGAACACGTCTATTCAGTCATTGATTATCAATTAGCGCTCTCTGTTTTGCCTGCTAGCCTTTTACTCGTTATGGTTGCTGCATTTTTCATGAAAGATCGCTCATCCCTTCATCATGGATAATCAACCCTGAAAGATCGCCAGCAATTCTTTTGCTGGCGATCGTTTTCCAGCCTTACAACTGATACGTCGACTCACCTTAAACGATTTGATTTTAGCGCCGCGGTACTGCTCACGAGTAAATTTAGTATCGTGATTAGATATTATGACTGTTATTCCCCGATCAGCACTCTCTTTGGCTAAGTTTGATAATATGATTTGTTCTTGTTCGCCAAATCCTTTGTGTGTATAGGCAGAGAAATTCGATATTTGGACCAACGGTGCATAAGGTGGATCACAGTAGATTAAATCACCAGGGAGTGCACGTGAAAAGGTGTCTCGAAAATCAGCCTGTATAAAAGTAGCTTGTTGACTTTTTTCATGAAAATATCGCATTTCCTTTTCTGGGAAATAGGGTTTGATGTATTGGCCAAATGGCACATTATATATGCCTTTTTTATTGTAACGGCATAAACCGTTATAGCCATGCCTATTTAAATATAAGAATAAGATTGCCCTTTCTCGCGTTGCAGTGCTTAGATTGAACTGCTCACGTAATTCGTAGTAGCTAGTTGAATTATTATTTTCAGTGACAAAATAGCTCTTGCACACTTGTATAAAGTCTTCGCCTTCTGTTTTAAGGTGTTGAAATAAAGACACTAAATCTTGGTTTTCTTCCGCCAATAAATAAGATGGGTAGTCTGTATTATTAAAAATAGCAGCAGAGCCTGCGAATGGTTCAATCAACCGATTTGCTTTAGGAAATGAACTTAAGATGAGATGAAGGCAGTTGTATTTGTTTCCTGCCCATTTTAAAAAAGGTCTGATGTTGAAATTTCCAAGTTATTTTTTCTGTGAAGTATCGCTTAATTTCAGTGAAAAGGCTAGTTGTTGACGTGTGAAACGCGGGTCGCTATGATTCGAACAACTATATATCTCTTGGATAATATTATGGAGCACATTAACGAACTGCTTACCCCAGTTTGGAGTTTACAAGCAGAAATAATGCTCATTTGGAATCATATTACTGAGGACGAGCAGCGAGTGATATCCGAAAGAATGGACAATTTATTCGAGGACGGTCTTCCTTTTGAATTGAAGCACAACAAAGAAGTTTATATTTACCTCTTTACCACGCTAGCGCAGCTCGACATTATGGCCTGTCAGGTTCCCTTAAAGTTTGAGTCGAAAGTATGCTACCAAGATTTTAATATGAGACTTCGAGCCCAATTGTTAGATGAAATTTTTCATGTCTTATTGTCGATTAAAATTGTATATTTGTTGTGTCTTCCTTATTCTTCTCCTCCAGTAGTCCTCAATAATGGTTATGCAAAACTATGTGATTTTATCAGTAAAGAAGAGTCTGCTGCCGTTGCTGTTGTACTATTGAACCTCATTGCGGAAGGTCTTGCCGAGGAAATTGTTAAGTCGCTTGATAGGTCTGGTTTTGCTCCCAAAGTGTTTGACATTATTTCGAGGGACGAGCGTCGTCATGTCTCCGATGCAGATTTGTATTTGGCAATAGGTCTTGATGACAAGGACTTGATAAAAGAAAAAGTGGCGACCACTGAGAAGTATTTATTAGCTTTGTTGTTAGATTATAACGTGACGATGTCAATGTATGCTGTGTTAAGCATAGATGGTGTGTATGACTTTTATTGTAATGTCGACAAAACATACTGCAATCAACTAAAAAAACTTGGTTTAACGCCAAGTCGGCAATGGTTGACATCTATGCAAATTTTTAACAATGTTCTTAAACATAATCAACAGAAAAATTTTAGCCCCATCGAGCTCCCTATGACGCCACTTCGTAAGTTGAGTATGGCTCAGTGGGGTGATCCTAGTGATCCAACAATGGTTGGTCACTTTAATATTGACATCACCTGTCTTGATTTTTTCAATAAAAAATATCCATCCGAAACGCTCACTACTCTTATGTTACAAACCCTAAGTCAGCTTCTGGTGAATTACCCTGAGTATCAGGTGTTTTTACGTGATAAAAAAATCTATCAACGACAACAGGCTCTAGTTGGGCTTGTAGTGCAGCTACCTGGATGCGGGGATAATTTGGGGATTATATCTTTTCAAGATTGCCATAAACTGTCTGTGCAAGAATTGTCTATAAAAATTAGGCAAACGGTAAAAAGGATGGTGTATTGCTATAAAAAACGTGAAGAATTAGAGTCTAAACATCCTGAATTACTGTTGTTACAAAACAATATGCTTGATTCGGTAAGTGATCCGGTGTGTCGTCCTATTTTACCAAGTGTACCTGGAGTATGTTTAAGCAATCTTGGCGTATCAGGGCTCATACAAGGAACATCACCATTGTTTTCAAATGAAGCCTCAAAGGTGAGCATGTTTGAAGTTCAACGTACCCCTGTTTGGTCTAAAGAAGGTAACTCGTTTGAAGCTCGTGATTTATTGCCTGTGTCGATTAGTGTTGATCATCGTATTTATGGAGGAAATATGCCTATCCCTAAAGTCATGGCTAAGACGTTTCATGAGGTTTTTCAGGATATGAAGCCGTTTAATAAAACCCCTCCTAAAAACCATGATAGTGACGACATGAGCATGATGAAAGCGGTTGATTATTTGCTAGCTAAAAATATTGAATTTGGATATGTGACATTAACGATGCTACAAACCATGTGGCCTGATTACATGGGAGTAGATCAACTATTTAAGTTTTAACCATTACTCTTAAATCATCACCAATCTCGGGCGCTAAACGGCAAGACAAAGCAAAGCGGCGCCAATAGTCATAATCAACATTAAACCAGGTATCCCACCGGGAACAAGGATCTGACTCGTTGTCGTATCCATTTGTCTACCACGCCAAGCCATTACAGCGGGCAACAATAGTAGCAATAGAACGCAACAAACACCTGCGTAACTTAAGGCTTGCAAATAAATACCCGGTTTGATTAATACCACTGCAAGGGGAGGTAAAAAGGTCAACGCTAAGGTCAATTTACCTTGTGAGCCATTTTTTTTAAGATGCAATCCATCGGCAAGAAAGTCAAACAACCCCAGGGATACACCTAAAAATGCAGTCAGCATGCAAATGGAGGTAAAAAAACCGAAAAAACCAGTGATCCAATTACTGCTAACCGCAAGGCTTATGGCCTGTGTAAGGCCGCTGGTAGCATGATCGCTACTCATTAGCGCTAACAACCCATTGGCTCCATCACGTTCAACTACGCCCATGATAACGGCATCCCAGAGTATATAACACACCAGCGGAATAAATGAGCCTAATAAAATTACACGGCGTAATGCGCGAATGTCATCATTAAAATATTCACGTAAGCTCGGGACTATCGTTGCAAAACCAAAAGAGGTGATCAGTATCATGATGCTGCTCGTGATGGCTGTTACAGAGCCACCACTAAGTTTAGGTAAGTCTATATGAGGGATGATGATAATCACTAAAATAAGGTAAATCCCAAGTTTCCCAAACATTAAACCGCGATTAACATAATCAACAGCACGAATGCCTCCGTAGATGATGAAGCTGAATAGTAGGGTGAAAATAATCGAGGTGACTTCACTGGGCAAGTGAACATGTGCTGCTTGAAGCAAGCTATTAAAGACATCTGTACCGCCGGAAATATAAGCTGAAAGCAGGGTGTAGAGTAAAAACAAGTAGGTTACCCAAGCGAGAATTTGTCCTGGCAAACCCAACGTTGATTTGGCCATAGAGACCATATTGCTACCCACAGGTAAACGAAGATTCACTTCAAGAATAAGTA
>CANJSM010000095.1 GCA_947477015.1 Legionellaceae bacterium | reverse complement strand
TTCCTTAACCTTCTCCAAACCCAACTGGCGTAAACAGGCCATATTGTTTTCAGGAATTTTATCGGTATCGCCATAATACTCAATGGCTTGCTCAATGTGCTCCTCTCGCAACAAATGGAGCATTGGATAAGGTGAACGGTTGGTGTAGTTAGTGACATCATCAGGGTTGGTGTCAGCAAAACAATAGTCAGGATGAAAGGTCGCCAATTGATATATGCCTTCATAGTCGTTTTCAGCTAGTATTTGTTCTGCCATATCAACAAAGTCTAAGTAATCAAAAAAATCACTCAAAAAAGATGGAAACACTAGTAGCGTAGTTTCAATAGACGGATTAACGTTTAATTCGTTTACTTCCAGCATTAACTCCGTCATGGCGTCTTCAACGGTTTTAGCTTGACTGGCTTGTATTCTTACTGCACCTTTGTCCATTTCTCGTTTAGCAAACGGACAAAGATTTAGCTTGATGACGAACTCACGCACCCAGCGTGCGGTTTGTTCAACACACAACTCAGCAGACTGCTTCACGCCAACACGTCACGGTTTTCTGACATTTGAATGGTCGTTTGTGTTAAATCCAACAACTCACGAATAGCGACAAAAAACATGGTGTAATTAAGCGCACTACTGGATTGTAGATTAGTCAAAACATGTTGCCAACGCTCAATCAGAGCTAGGTTTCTTTCAGACCAGTTGGTTAAACACAACTCGAAACCATCGCCTTTTATGTTACAGATGATATTGGCGGTCAGTTGTCGTTGTTGCCAATCGAGATCGTCACGCAAGGCTTCTCTGGATAAAGCCTCCCAATGATTATCCGTGGTGTGCTTGATGATTTCCATCCGGATCCAATCCAGCTGTAAAAATTCACCCACACCAAAATAAGCTTTGGCTGCTGATTCCACGCTAATTGCTTGTTTTTGAGCAATTTCAATGATATCCATTGCCGAAAACAACCCATTGGTTGTGGTGAGCTCACGGGCCAGTTGCTCTGAAACACCCATTTCATTGTATTTTTTAAGACTCAATTCATACTGAGCACGGTACCCGTCCCCTAGAACATCAGGTAGAATTTTTTTCAATTCAGCCACACCGTTTGAATACAACTCAACGGACTGAGCAATATCAAGCCGTAAACGTTGGTTTCGTAAGAACCATCGTGAAATACGTCTTAACAATCTTAAATAGACTACCATGATTTCACTTTGTTCTTGCGCGGTAATGTTACTTTGAAGGGCTTCAATTTGGCTAAACACGGCATCCATATTAAATACACTTCTTGCGATGATGTACGCACGCACAATCGATGAAATCGGAGCGCCTGTTTCATCTTGTAAACGATAGACAAAACTAAAGCCCATTTCATTGACGATAATATTACTTAGTTTAGTGGCAATAATTTCGCGCTTTAATGGATGAGACTGCATGTCCTTGCTGTATTTATTTTGCAACGGCTTTGGAAACGAGGCCATTAAAAACTTCTTCAACCAAGGATCTTCTGGAACATCTGATGCAAGAATCGCTTCTTTTAAGACGATTTTACTATAGCAAAACAACACCGAAATCTCAGGGGTTGTTAGCCCACGGCCGATTAGCTTACGCTCCATCAGCTGTTTTTCATCAGGCAAGAACTCAAGGCGTCTGTCTAGTTTTCCGCTTTTACTCAGTTCATTCATGTAACGACTGTGCAGTTCTGTTGAGCGCAAGACTTGGGTTGCAGATAAACTAATCGCATTGGTTTGCAAATAATTTTCGCGAAGAACCAGTTGAGCGACTTCATCCGTCATTTGACTTAACAACTTAACCCGTTGATCAGCTGTTAGTGCACCAGCGGATACAATGCCGTTCAATAAAATTTTGATATTCACTTCTTTATCAGAACAACTAACGCCTGCGGAGTTATCAATAAAGTCAGTATAAATTAAACCACCGTTCAACGCATATTCAACACGGCCCAATTGAGTCAGACCCAAATTACCGCCCTCACCCACTATTTTACAGCGAAGTTGTTTACCATTAATACGGATCGCATCGTTGGTTCTATCGCCTACTTCAGTGTTTGACTCAGTGGATGCTTTAACAAACGTACCAATACCCGCACTCCAGAGCAAATCAACTTTTGCTTTGAGCAAAATCTTAATCAGTTCATTAGGCTCCAGCGCATCCACTTTGATGCCAAACGCTTTTTGCATTTCTTTGCTGATGGCAATGGACTTCACGTTGCGATTAAAGACACCGCCACCCTTTGAAATCAAGGACTTATCGTAATCAGCCCAAGTTGACCGAGGCAAGTTGAACAATCGATCACGCTCAACAAACGAGAGCAATGGATCAGGCGTTGGATCGATAAAAATATGCATATGATTGAATGCAGCGACCAATTTAATATGTTTCGACAACAACATTCCATTACCAAACACATCGCCGGCCATGTCGCCAATACCCACGACAGTGAAGTCTTGCTCATTAATATCAACGCCTAGCTGATAAAAATGTCTCTGTACAGACTCCCATGCGCCTCTGGCAGTAATACCCATTTTCTTATGGTCATAACCGACAGAACCACCTGAAGCAAACGCATCACCCAACCAAAAACCATACTCTAAAGAAATAGCATTGGCGATGTCTGAAAACGTAGCGGTTCCTTTGTCTGCAGCCACCACTAAATAAGGATCATCTTCGTCATAACAAACCACCGATAGCGGTTTAACCACAAGGCTGTTCACATAGTTATCGGTAATATCGAGTAACGCACGAATAAACTGTTGATAGCAGCTGATTCCTTCCGCCATGATTTCTTCACGAGAAGCATTTGCTGGAATTTGCTTAGGCACAAAACCACCTTTCGCACCACTAGGAACAATCACCGCATTTTTAACTTGTTGTGCTTTCATCAAACCTAAAACTTCAGTACGAAAATCTTCTCTTCGATCAGACCAACGCAACCCGCCACGAGACACTTTACCACAACGTAAATGCACCCCTTCAAAACGAGGAGAGTAGACAAAAATCTCAAACAGCGGATGAGGACGTGGAACACCTGGAATCGCTTTGCTGTTTAATTTAAACGAAATATAATTTTTATACTGACCATTAGAGTCCAGCTGATAATAATTTGTACGTAGCGTTGCTGATATCCCTTGGATAAATTGTCGAATAATCTTGTCTTCGTCAAGATTTTCAACCTGCTCGAGATCGGCCAAAATTTCATTAACTAACTTGGTAGCATCATCTTCACTGTGGTCTGAGACCAGTTTAGGATTGAATCTCAATTCAAAGAATCGAACCAATTTTTTGGCGATCTCGGAATTGTTGTTAAATGCCGTTTCAATGTAGTCCTGACTAAACGTGAATCCTATTTGCTTGAAGTATTTTGCGTAGGCTCGCAAAATAGTGACTTGTCGCCAATCAAGACCGGCTGACAGGACTAATTGGTTAAAGCCGTCATTTTCTGCATCACCAAACCACACCCTAGTAAAGGCATTTTGAAACAGATCTTTAATTGCATCGAGCTTGAACTCACTACCACGAGGATAATACAAGGTGAAATCATTGATCCACGTGATTTTTTCATCAGCAAACTTTAGCAAGTAAGGACGCTCACTAATGGCGCGCAAGCCAAGCTTCTCGATAATGGGTAACACATCTGACAAAGGTATTGTGATGTCGTGCTGATAGACTTTCAATCTAAAATCATTTGAAAATTCATCGGCTGGCCGATAGAAATTCAATCCCAATGGTTTTTTGTCAGATAATTCTTGTACATGTTTAATGTCAAAAACCGCAGTTTCTGGTGAGAAACTAGCTTTGTATACCGCGGGAAATGCATTTTTATACTGAGTAAACAATTGGTTAGACTGTTCCTCATCAAATGATTCGAGCAGTAAATTTTGCAAGTCATCGTTCCAAGACCGCCCTACTTCAATTAATTTTTGCTCTACTGCTTTGAAGTCAAAATTGTGAGCAGCTTGCGGATCGATGCGCACTAAAAAGTGAATGCGAGCTAACACTGACTCAGAAAAATAAGTAGTGAACGTGATCTCTTGCGCATTAAAGCTGTCTCTGAGAACATTTTCCATCTCATGCCTAAGATCGCTATTAAATCTGTCTTTAGGCACATAAACTAGACAAGAAATAAAACGATGATAAACGTCCATGCGAGCAAACATACGGATACGTCGACGCTCTTGCATGTAGAAAATCCCCATTGAAAGTTCCAATAGTTCTTCTTCTGAGGCTTGTATTAAATCATCACGAGGCAATGTTTCAAGAATATTAAGTAGCACTTTTCCAGCATGACTAAGTGGATTTAGCATTGAATTACGTAGAACTAAAGCAACTTTATGGCGTAAGAAAGGGATGTGTTTGGGATTTGTATTATAAGCAGCAGACGTATATAAACCCAGAATACGGTGCTCACCGATTACTTGCCCTTCTTTATTAAAGCGCTTCACACCAATGTAATCAGCATAGGCATCGCGATGCACACTTGCAGGAGTATTGGTCTTTGATATGATCAAAATATGAGAAGACAACGTTAATTCACGGGCTTCTGGTGCCATTGAAGACAGATTAAAGGCATGAGAATGGCTGATTGTATCGCGCAACACACCAAGCCCTGTATGGTCAACAGCTTGTAAAATAGTTTCCCCGTCTTTTTGAACCAATTCATAATCACGCACACCTAAGAAGGTAAAATGATGATCTTCAATCCAATCCAAAAACGCTTTGCTTTCTGATATTTCAGCCTGATCCAATGACGCAGGGAGACTATCCAGTTCTCGTGATATCTCACAGACTCGTTTGCGCATCAAGCTCCAATCTTGGACAACTGCCGCGTTATCTTCGAGCGCTCGTTTGACATGCTGCATCAACTCATCAATGACAGACGGTTCAGAGATTCTATCTATTTCCAACAAAATAGGAGCTTCAGTGATAGCATCAGCGCCTACATCACCTTGACGAGGTAAAATGGAGGTGACTTCATCTGATGCACCGCGAGTTAAGCGAATGCCTCCCATGTGTACAATCAAGTGAAGAGCCAGACCCATGCGATTAATGACAATGCGTAATGTGTCGACTAAAAAAGGCATGTCATCGCAAATGACTTCCAATATGGTGTGGGATGTTCGCCAACCATCTCGCGCAGTTTCAGGATTATAAATACGAATTTTTGTCTCACCGAGCTTTCGGTTTTGAATCAGAGACCAAAAATTAAGTGCCGCCGCTGATAAATCATCAATGGTCCATTCACGCAGATCATCCAAAGCCACTGTAGCAAAAAATTGACGGGCAAATTCAGCACAAAGAGCGCCTTGAGGTGTTTTATTTTCTTTACGCAATTTATCGACAACAGCGTCAATGATTAAATCTTTACCTTCTTCAAACTTATGAGACATTCAATCACTCCACTCAGTAAGGGCATACAATTGTTGACAATTATATACCCAAGCTAATCCCAAATGCTATGTTTAGGTGGTTAAATGACACAGCTGTCGCATTAAAATTCGATCAACCTGCTGTAGGTTGGGCCTTGGCCCAACAATAAGGTTACCTGGACTTTGGCCTTTTTTAATCCCAATACTCCAAGCTCCCTTCGCCCTGAGGCCGCATAGAAACGGGCTTTCATTTTTTAGGCATATACTATCCGGGGACGCAAACCACGGATAACACCAACGTGACACAGGCAAATGATCGATCAGTTATTCAGTTGAATACTGCGCATTATCTAACCTTATTGGGGAGGGGGAGACAAATGTCGCAACTGAACATCAAGAACCTGCGCTGGATCGTATCGTCCCGCACCCAAGGACGCTGCGGAAAGCACGCGAGAATGTTAAAGCAATGGTCAAATCTGAGGTCTCTCCTCGCAGGATCAGAAGCTACTTGCATCGCTGGAGCACGTGGTGGGTAGGAACCGAAAAAAGTTGGCAGTACCATGAGCTATTGGAATGGTTTTTACAGATGTGTTGGGATTTAACCCCCGCGAGGTACGCGATAGGGTTACTTCATCAATTCACAACGAAAGCCGAGCCCCATGATCATGCTCCGGTTCTATCAACCCCAGATTTGTACGCGACTGCGTAAGATCAGCGGTTCTTACTTCATCGAGGCGGCTCACAGCCGCCAAATCACGCGCTCGCGGCCATCCAGCGGCAGCCCCTCCCGCACCGCGACACCGCGCGCACGCCCCCCGTAATAATGCAACATCAACCCCAAGCCCAGAAGAACCAGAAACAACTAAAGGAAACAACGGAACGGTCGAATTCGTATTAAAATTGTAGTATGTTAAAATCCGGGGCAAGTTATCTTCGTTAAATGTAGATTCCGATAACCGATCAAAGGACCGGTCTGGTCGACAATATTCATTAATCACGTGAACCGGGAGGTCGCGCTGAGCCATCCCTACTAGCATCCAAGCGGCCTTCATCGCATCATCATCATTCGCCGCATACCACGCATCATATCCATTAACATAATTTTGCAGCGCCGTTATCAGTGGTGTCATGTCAAAATGCTTTGAATGCTCTGCCTGCCCATATTGCTCATACGTCAAACCATCGCTATCTATCGCTATAACCTTTTCCAGCATGGCGGCCTTGGTGTTTTCATCCATATGTCGTTCAAGCATTCGACACATGTGCGTGTCTTTGGCCCAGTAGGCGTATTCATATGCGGTGCAGTTAAATGTTCTACCTGAATAGTCGGTGAAGCGCCCTGTTGTTAACAGTAACGCAGGGTTTGCTTCAATCTGTCGCTGTGCTTCGTCTTGTTGACCTTTTGCGACACAAAGTAAAAACAGTCGTGATTGAAAAATAGGTGACATGTTCAGTTGGTGCCGGGTTCTTACATCCAATTGATTTAATTGTTCATCGTCAGTTATTCTTGATAGCAACTCTTCAATGTCTACATCTATGCTTGCTGTAATCTGCTCATTTCGATGAGGGATGTACCGACCTTTCGGCGCTTCAAAATCAGCGCGCATGGCTTGAAAAAAAGCGTTATCTAACGAGTTGTTTACGGCTAGTTTAGAAAAGTCGGTGCAAATCGCCCCCTGGTGGGTGACAAAATTACCCGTGTCGGTTGCCGTATTTAAAATCATAAATTCATCCATTTCTCGTAAATCTTTAACGGTTGCATAATTGGTGATGAATCGTTGTTTTATCGCACCTGTATCGGCTGGCGATAACGCTCGAATGAAACCAAAGTCAGCGAGGTGCTCATTGAAAAACGTACAGAGGCTTTCTTCAACATCCGCACCCGTTCCCAATGCCGCGACAACAATGCCAGCCACTTCATCACTTAACTCGGAAGATGCATCCAGTATGGCGCCAAAATTCGTAGGACTTATAGTATTCTCAGCACAATGAATATTGACGTGTGCGAGAAAAAACTGCGTCATAATGGACAGTTTTTCGGTTTGAGTGGTCGGATTGTCATGACCGCTGTAAAAGGGCGATGTTGCAATGTTATCCCAGATATTGAGTGCACAAGCGCCAAGAAGGGCGGCCATATAATCGTCTGTGGTAGCGGGATTGTCAGGTGTAAATCCCATCAGCGTATCCAGCGATGCTTGGTTTACGAGCGCACCACGGTTGTCATGCGTAAAATCAACCGTTAAACCAAATAAGCGATGGCATTGTTCGGTTAAAACGCGCTGTGTGGTTTCAACATTAACAGGTTGTGCAACCAACTCAGCCATTACAGCGGTTTCAAGCCGTTGTCGAGGGTTAAGCGGTGCGATAGCGGCATTGGGAAATGCGGTATGCAGGGCATTGTACACGGCCGATAACGGCTTACCTGTTGCATCATTGGTGCGATTAATTGTAAACCTAGGATTGACGATATGGGAAAAAGAATCTTGCTCGCGAGGTCTTAATTTGATGCTGTAAAGGTTGGAGGGAATTTGTTTTAGTGTTGTGATTGCATCCCTGTAGCCACCACCTATTGTTTGCATGGCTGAGATGGCGGCAATGTACGCATTTATTTGTTCTAATCGTTGTTGTTTGGAGGTGCTTAGTTCGACATTGTCATTGCTCAACAATTGCAGGTCGAATTCAAGCGCTGCTTTGTAGGCATTTAATTCTCGCAGTGCTGCACCGTTAAAAAATTCGTCTGACGCCATGGTTGTTCTACAGGTATTGTCGGTACTAATGGTTTGCCCACCGACAACAGGAACCAAGAGATGCACCTGATTGGTTTCGGGATTGATGTAAATATACCTTGGTGCGGTAGGCTCTGTTAATCGGATGATCATGGCGGTTTCTCTAGTTTCATGTATGGGCTCGTTCGACGTTTCGCCAGTTGTGACACTCGAACCATCAAAACACCAGCAACCGCGAGCGCTGTTATCTTGGATTCTATCCGGTCTGGCGGAAAGAAGAATTAGACCCAACTTTCTACATCTTGTGTTTTTCTGCGATTATAGACTATATTTTGGGGTGTTGGTATTTTGAGGGATTTTGACCACGGCTGTCGCATTAAAATTTGATCAACCTGCCGTAATGAAATGGACCCATTCTCCTAACATTCGGCTTCGTAATGAGCCATGATTAGATTGTGACATTTAATCAAACAAGGAGAGGGGTCCATGAACGAGATTACTATATTAGGCATTGATTTGGCAAAGAATACTTTTCA
>CANJSM010000094.1 GCA_947477015.1 Legionellaceae bacterium | reverse complement strand
TATAAAATCTCCTTGAGCGCACAGGTTAGATCTAATAACTGTATTTTGACAAGGATTTTTTCTGCAACTGTGGATTTTAATACGTTATTGTTGGGCCAAGGCCCAACCTACGGCAGGTTGATCAAATTTCAATGCGACAGCCGTGCACAGCATGCACATTACAGTAGACAACCACCCGCCAGAAATGTATAATTTTCGGTCACCAATAAAATAATCATTGCAGGAGAAGTCATTTTGGACAACGATATTCGAGAAATACGACAAGATGTTGCAGGTTTTCTAGCATACCTCAGCGCTTTTAGCACCACGCTAGTTAAAGACACTGCAGAACAAGCCTGCAGCACTCTAATCATTCTCTTAGATAGTTTAGAAAACACTGAGCAAGAAAGACAATTTCTAACGATTTTAAATCGATTTGAAACAAAAGATGCTTTGATGCCCATGGTTAAACAAGCCTTAGAGATCGGCTGGATGAGCAGACTATCTGAAAAAAAAATGAAAACATTTAATCAATTATTCCCTGGGAAGCTCAATGACCCGAGAATGCATAATCTAATGAATACAGTTTGCGATAGAGTGGTGTCATTTGTTAAAGCAGGTAATTTTCGCAGCCGCTTAGCTGATGTGCGAGCGTCATGGTGTAGCTCGGCTGCAAGGCCGAACACCCAATCACCCTTGTTTGCATTAGAACCTGGCAAAGCCATTCGTACTGCAGCAGCCAATGGATTAGTTAAAGAGCTCAATGTTTTATTACTCAAACATGCTCAATCGACAAGTGCAATAGATAGTAATCCCGCAAAAGGCTGGACCGCTCTTCATTGGGCCATTGATAAAGGTCATGTAGATTGCGTATTTAATTTACTGTTGTACGGAGCACGCTACGACGTTGCAGATCGTTCAGAAGCCAAGTTAACTCCTGTAGATATAGCCTTACAAAAGGGAAACCGTATGGTGATAAATATTCTTTCTCAACATATCGTCATGCAGCACATCAAACAAATAGATGATACGGCTGAAGATATCATACAACGAATAGTAGATTCGCTAACGCATACGGATCCAGAAGCGCTTAAATTACTGCGAGGAATGAACACACCTTTAAGTTCAAGCCCTAGCCTCTAACTCCATTTAGCGTTTAAAATGCCGCCATCTCAAATGCCGTTTTTGCGAGCAGAATGAGGCAACGACGGTTTAATAATAATGCCCGGAAAGCCTTGTTTCCGGGCGTTTCTTTATTTACAAATGTATTCTTACTAACTGGACATTGGACAAAAAACCGATCTAATACGGGCCCGAGCGCGTGACCGAGCCCGAGCCCGTATTAGATCAATATTTTGTCAAAAGTCCAGTTACTGGTAAGAGCTAGTTATTATGAAAGGATCCTCATCAAGTTATTTTCAATACTGCCGCTAACCCTATAAACAGAACAACCAATAGAGTTAACATGAAAACTGTGGCGACAACAATCTTTTGTGTCTATTGTCTACTGGTAAGTCAAACCGCATTTTCTGAAGCGCGTTTTGGTGAATCACTGTGTAAATCACCTGATTTCACCTGTCTAACCGTAAAACCCGGAGACAGCTGGGAGAGTTTATTTCCAAACCCCGAGGAAATGGATCTCGTGAAACGGGTTAACCGCATGAACATTAACTTGCGCAGCGCAATGATCTTGGCCGTACCGAAAAATTTAGATCGTTTAAGTATTTATGATGTATCCCCCTTTCCCCGCTATATAGAAGCTGATGGTGAAAAAACCATTTTTGTAAGCCAAAAACAATTGGCGTGGGGTGCGTATGATGAGCAAGGCGAATTGATTTGGTGGGGGCCTATTTCCTCTGGTTCAGGACATTGCGGTGCAGCAGATGGGCATTGCGTGACCCCATCAGGTTCATTTCGAATTATTCGTAAGCAAGATGAATATTGTATTTCTACTGTGTTTCCACGCAACGCCGATGGCAGCGTGGGAGGCGCAACAATGCCTTACTGCATGCATTTCATGAGAGGTTTTGCCCTTCATGGCAGTGACTCAGTACCTGGTTATCGCGCCAGCCATGGGTGTGTCAGAATGTTTATAGAAGATGCACGATGGTTAAATGAAGACTTCATCAATTTGCCCGAAGGCAGCATGAAGGGAACACGTGTTGTTGTGGAGTCTGTAGCTGAATAAAAATATTAGCCGCAGACATTTGCAAATTTTCGAAGATGGACTATAGTTTAAATTAACAGACGTTGTGATGACGTTGATCCAAGGTCTAATAAATATATAGGAGTGTTATTATGAAATATCTATGGATAGCTCTTTTTTCGATTGGATTTTCGTCTGTGAGCGCCGATAATTGCACAGTGGACCCCCAGTATGGCTGCAAGACCGGCTATACATGTGTTTGCGAAATAGACGACATGAAATGCAATTATACATGTGTGGCGGCCGATACCATCTTAGACTCTGCTGTTACCCCAGAAACCCAAAATAATACTTCGCGGAAAAAACCGTAGCAGTGACCAAAATAATTAAAAATAATCTTTTGACTTTCATTCAGATTAAGAATCACCAGTTTGATTAGATCTCCTGGGTCATGCCAGCAGATCTAATCAACCCATCAAAACAATAGATCATCAGATCATCCCGTAATTACTCTTTACAAATCATACCGTTGCGTTATGATTTGCACTTCCTTCAAGCTAGGGTGTGTTGACAATTCATCTTTCGACGTCCCGCGGCTTGTGCGCGGGATCCGGCTCGCTCTCTTTCTGTACAAGAATGCCGTACATTGAGCAATGCCTTTAGATCTCGCGCACAAGCCGCGATACCTCGAGCATCAGCAGATGAATGGTCAACAGACCCTAATTTAACGCGATGCTCGACTTTTTATGAACGTAGGTTGATAAAAAGTCGAGCATCGCGTTAATTTATTATTCATTAAGGGGTTTTAAATGTTCTCCAGATCTACGCGATTCTTCACTCAAATAGCCGCGAAGTCCTCAAGGGATGTGCTCGCTAGTTTTAATCTTTATCCTTATTTCTTTCCGATGCAAGCTGCAGGCTTTACCTCAAGCTTTGTTGCTGATTTTCCAGCAGAAAATATTGAGGCCTGCCAAC
The DNA here is from genome assembly GCA_947477015.1 of Legionellaceae bacterium. Classification (GTDB taxonomy): domain Bacteria; phylum Pseudomonadota; class Gammaproteobacteria; order Legionellales; family Legionellaceae; genus DDPF01. The sequence continues at coordinate 5,545 of CANJSM010000094.1, read as the reverse complement.
GGCTGTTTACTAACCAACATGGTGGGAGCGTGTTTAGAGCCATACAAGAGGACACCGCTCTTTTTAACGGGTCTGCAGCAAACATAATTGCCCGCATAACCAGTGAACTTAAGAAGTATCCCTGTGATCCTACTGAAGACAACACGGATTCTTACGGCAAAGCTTTAAACAGCATTGGTCGAGAAGGGAGTTTTACTCGCAACTGAAGGGTTTACATTCAAACGCGGGTTAACTCAAACTCTGTTGATGTAGAATGGGGCTATAGCCATTCTACATCAACAGAGAAAACGCGCCCACCACGCCATGTCGTGCCAAGGTTTTCTTAAGGCTTTCAGCCATCCCGCGCTCAGCAAAAGGACCTACCCTCACCAAATAATGTTGTTGATTCTTTTCAATGAACACAGGCGATGGCGAGAGCTTAGATAACTTGTATCGTAAGGCCTGAGCCAGCTGAGCCGATGAAAATGCGCCAGCCTGCAAATAAAAATGAGCCGCATGCGCGCCCTTTGCACTGGTCGTTGTGAGTGCTTCTATTTCAACTCGTGCCGTCCCCTTGGGAAACAAGCCCAGTTTTACTCCAGCAGCATAAGACAGATCAATAACTCGTCCTTCATGAAAAGGACCCCGATCGTTGACTCGTACTATCGCAACGCGACCGTTCTCTAAATTTCTCACTCGCACATAACAAGGAATGGGTAGGGTCTTGTGGGCTGCGGTGAGTGCATACATGTCATAATCCTCTCCACTGGATGTGCGCTTACTATGAAATCGTGTGCCATACCATGAGGCCAAGCCTCGAGTACGATACCCACTTGAGGTAGTCAATACTTCATAAGTATGCCCATTGACTCGATAGGCGTCTGGATTACCATATCGACTCAATGGTGCATGCACTGGAATAACCTTCTGAAAATGTGTTGGCAAGGGTCCAGGAGGTGCTCCATCTCGTTCTGTGGGGACTATTTTAATAGGTGATTTTGCTTGCCTTTGTCCGCCAGCCTCATTCAAAGGAGGTTTTTTATTTTTTTTTCCTTCTCCCAGATCTGCCATGGGGTTTATTTGACAACTTGTTAATAAAATAAATCCGACTAACCATAAAATACGCATCATGCTGCTCTATCAGTAATTTTTTTTGTAATATATAGCCAAAATGCTCGTTTGTCATTTGGTTGCTCGATTAACCCTGTGATAATATATGGTAATTTTTTTAAATTGGACATAAATATGAACAAATCATTTTGTTTTCTAACAAAGGCGTTACTGACCACAACACTCATTTTTCACCCCGGCCTTTTCTATGCCAACCCACCTCAATTAAATGAGCTCAGTCAACCCTCCGGCGTCAATAACGGCCCATTAATAACCCCTGCGCCTCCTACATTAAATTCAAAAGCCTATATCCTTATCGACGTCAACAGCGGAAAAATTCTTGCGGAAAAAAACAGCGAAGAAAGACTCCCCCCCGCTAGCTTAACAAAAATGATGACCTTGTATGTCATCTCCAATGCACTGCGTAATGAGCAAATTCATTTGACTGACAACGTACGAATCAGTCAAGAAGCCTGGAAAATTGGTGGCTCACGCATGTTTGTTAAAGAAGGGCAACAAGTCAGCGTAGAAGAATTATTAAAAGGCATTATTGTTGACTCAGGTAACGATGCTTGTGTTGCCATGGCAGAACACTTGGGCAGCAGCGAAAGCAGCTTCACTGAAATCATGAATAATCAAGCCAAAAATCTTGGCATGAACAACAGCCATTTTACCGATAGCACAGGCCTACCCAATCAAGAACATTATACATCAGCAAAAGATTTAGCCATTTTAGGTCGAGCTTTAGTCAACGATTTTCCACAGTACTATCATTGGTACAAACAAAAATGGTTTACATTTAACGGCATTCGCCAACCAAACCGCAACCGTTTATTATGGCGCGATAGTCAAGTTGACGGATTAAAAACAGGACACACCAACGAAGCAGGTTTCTGTCTCGTTTCATCCGCTAAACGCGAAAACATGCGGTTACTAGCTGTGGTATTAAACGCGCCCAATGATACTACCCGTGCAGATGACAGTGAACGCCTCCTAAACTACGGTTTCCGCTTTTTCGAAACCCATGCTTTATACAAAGCCGGCACGACCATTACCCAACTACCACTCTATAAAGGTACAACGAGCAAAATCGGCGTAGGCTTGCTGACTGACCAATTCATTACTATTCCTGCTGGTCAGTATCAACGCCTGAGCATCAGTACAAAAATGCCGAAATACCTTGAAGCCCCGATTAAAAAAGGCGACACTGCAGGCGAGTTGGTGATTAAATTTGACGGCAACATCGTCGGCACCCACCCTCTTTATGCATTACAAGATGCATCACAAGGCGGCTTCTTTACTTGTGCGAAAGACTCTGTAAAACTAATGTTTAAGCGTTGGTTTGGTTCGTAAGGCAATATTTAACGATTTTGGTGGGCACGCTGCGCTTTGCCCACCCTACATCTTATATTCTGAACGTTGTGGAGCGAAAATGACAGATCATGAAAGCTTAATGGAGTTTCCTTGTAACTTTCCGATTAAAATCATTGGAATTAACAGTCCCACATTTAAAACTGACGTGGAAGCGATTGCACGAAAACATTATCCCGGTACGTCGTGTCAATCCATTACCAGTCAAGCCAGCGAAAAATCAAATTACATCGCCATTACCGTCACCGTTCGTGCGCTCAATCAGGCGTCATTGGACGCCCTCTACCTAGAGTTGACTCAGCATCCGGACATCAAGATGGTGCTTTAATGATTATCACTCAATATAGCGGCTTTCAACCCTATGAATCAATTTGGGGTGACATGAAACGCTTCACAGCAAATCGTGATGCCGATACCGTTGATGAATTATGGCTGTTGGAGCACCAACCAGTTTATACACAAGGTCAGGCAGGAAAAGCTGAACACATTATCAACCCCAATGCTATCCCGGTCATTCAATCCGATCGAGGAGGCCAGGTCACCTATCATGGTCCAGGACAACTGATTGCTTATGTCCTCATGGACATCAACCGAAGAAAAATTGGCATTAGAACCTTCGTCTGCCAACTAGAACAAATTCTTATTAAACTGCTGGCTCAATTTGATATTTCTGCGAGTATTCTGCAGGGTGCGCCGGGAGTTTATGTGGATGGCATGAAAATTGCCTCGGTTGGATTGCGGGTTAAAAATGGGTGCACATACCATGGTATCGCACTGAATGTGGCGATGGATTTAAGCCCATTCTCTGACATCAACCCATGCGGCTATTCACAACTGCAAATGACTCAAATGAAACAGTTTATTCCTTCAATAACGGTTTCTGCGGTCAGTGAAGTATTTGTTTCCGAATTTTCAACTTTATTTGGACGTTAGAATACGATGCATCTATTTTCCGACTATATTCAACCACTGACCTCTTGGTTGTATGCTCATCCTGATTGGGCCTTGTTAATCGCTTTTTTAATGGCTTTTGCAGAGTCATTGGCCATTGTTGGCAGTATCATCCCCGGTGGCGTGACCATGACAGCGATAGGCATCTTAGCTGGATCTGGGGTCATGGACATTGGACTCACGTTTCTTGTCGCAGCAGCTGGTGCTGTTGTCGGTGATGGGGCTAGCTATGCTCTAGGCTACATCTTTAGCGATCATTTAAGTGAAATCTGGCCTTTTAGTCGTTATCCGCGTTGGCTGGAATATGGCCGGGAATATTTCGCCCGTCATGGCGGAAAAAGTGTCATCATCGGCCGTTTTTTCGGCCCACTACGCTCAATCATACCCGTCATTGCAGGCATTTTGCACATGAACCCATGGCATTTTTTAATGGCCAATATCGTCTCGGCCATTGGCTGGGCCATTGTCTATTTGATGCCAGGAGTTCTCATCGGTGCCGCGAGCACCGAGCTCTCATCAGAAAGCGCAACACGTCTGTTTGTTTTTATTTTAATTATTCTGGTTGCAGCCTGGGTAATTACTCAAGGCACGAAATTTCTGTATCTTCACGCCAATCATTTTTTACATCAGCAATTACGCAAACTCTGGTCATTATCAAGATACCATCCCCAATGGGCGCGTTGTTTAAAAACGCTCTCCCCTCCCTATGAAAGAAATCATTTACCTACAGCAGGACTCATTCTGCTTTGCATGGTGTGCTTATTTTTTTCCGTGTTAATCACGGCATTGGTTCTACAGGAAACATGGATCACCGCACTCAACATTCCATGCCAACTGTTTTTGCAAAGTGTGAGGACCCATCCCTTTGATGTGTTTTTCATCATCACAAGCCTCATTATCAGCCCCGTATCCTTGTTGGTTTTTTCATTGGCAATGATGTTAGGCATCCTATATTTTCGAAACTGGCGTCTCTTGCGCTATTGGATAAGCTTAACGCTAACGTCTGGCTTAATCGCATGGGGGCTGTCGCTAGTCATTGCGACACCAAAACCGGATGGCTTGCTACACCATCAATTAACACCCTCTTTTCCTGCCATTTATCTAACCATGGCGACGGCTTTTTTTGGCTTTTTGATAGGCTATGCCAATACCCACTTTCGAACCCTTCCCATGCTGACTTTACGCATCATATTGAGTGCCACATTATTTTTATCCGGCATTTCACTGCTATATTTAGGAGACAATTGGGCCTCAAGTGTTTTGGGAGCCTATTTTATAGGGCTAACCATAAGCCTTTCGCATTGGATTTATTATAGACGCCAACAACAAATAATACTCAATCGCACACCCAGCGCACTACCGACCACACTCGTTTGTTCTGTTTTAATATTAACAACCAGCATGACCTATTCACTGCATTATAAAAAATTGATTCGTGAGCACACTCCACATCGCCAACAATTCGTGTTAACACATAAAGCTTGGTGGAATCAGCAGCGCTCATTACTCCCTGTTTACTCAACCAATCGTATAGGAAACCGTACGGGGCTACTCAACATTCAATACCTAGGCTCTCTAAACACGTTAAAACAAACCTTAATTACTCATGGTTGGAGCCAACAGCGCGATTCATTATTTTACTCGCTGCTCATGCGCGCTAGCGGCCAAAATACAGCAAAAGAACTCCCCCTAATGGCTCAACTGTATTTAAATAAAAAACCAGATTTGACCATGACCTATTCATCAAAAGAAGGACAAATTGAATTTGTTTTACGTTTATGGCGGTCCAACTATCATTTACGTAATCATCGCCACCCACTCTGGTTAGGCAGTATTATTGGTTTGAACGCCGCCGCTAAACTCTCACCATTCGCTCAACTCAATCCCGCGCTAAAAGAATTCAAAGTGAGCGTCACGCAATTGCATGAAGCAAACAAAAGAAGGAAACCACCAGTCGTAACCCAAAGTCATTTAATGCTGCTTGAAGAGTAGGGCTGTCGCATTTAAATTTGATCAACCTGCCGTAGGTTGGGCCTTGGCCCAACAATCTAGCTAAATTACCCGACCCACGCATTTCTAGAAAAAAATTGTACCCACTCACTGAGATTTTATTTGTAGTTTTGTGTGGCAGTAT
>CANJSM010000093.1 GCA_947477015.1 Legionellaceae bacterium | reverse complement strand
TTATTGGAGTTTTTTCTAAGTTTGCCACTCGATCAAAAACGCCATCAAGGCATAGGTCGCCACATGATGCGGCGTTATCTGACCCAAATTATGCCGGCGGCACCGTTTAATACCTATAAAAAGAAAGAGGGCTTAAACATCATGCCCGCTACCATGGATACATTTAAAACGCAATGGAACAGGGAGCTCTTTCAAAATGAATTCCAGTCATTACCGAAAGCACTTACGCACGACAAGTCACCGCACAAAGCCATGATAAAAACCATACAAGCATTCATGTTAAATGAAGGCTTCAATTACACACACTGATACGACAGGAGAAAAAGATGACAGCAAGGATTAAACCACAGCGTAACGCATACATTCTCATCGCATGTGCAACCATTGGGCTATTACCTATCACAGGCTTAGCCAAATCAAAAGCCATAACACCAAGCGATTTATTAGAAACACTGCTTCCGGGTGAGCCATGGGACAGGAGCGTGTTGTCATCAACGAAAACCGTGAATTTTCAGCAGGCAACGACTACCACTGGTGGTGTAAACGCGACTAACATTGCAAAAATGACACTAAGCTATTTTACATCGGCCAATTGCAGCGGCAGCGTCGCAGGCTCTGGCTCTTATACCACGCCAGATGGTACATCCTATACCATTAGCGTAGGCAGACCGTTCGGATTGGTTGCAGCATCCACGTGGAATGTGGGCAGGACTAAATTATCCATTGCTGATATGAGTACCATTCAATCTGTTGCCGTGACGTTAAAAAGTACCATTAACAATACACCACAAGCAAATTTCTCAGGGGCTAGCTTTGCTTGCGTGCCTGTGACGTGTACTGCGGGGCCCGCAGGGCAATGCACATCAATCAGTGCCACACAAAGTTTTCAATTAAAAGAAAGAATTGCCGCCATCGGCGACCCTGCAGATGGTGGCGTGATAGCCTGTACGGGTGGTGGCTTGAATAATCTCGTGGTGCCTTCAAGTAATAATAGCGTAGGCATTGCATGGAGCCCCGGGTATACAACAACAAATGCCACGAGCACTACCGATGGCGCCAGGAACACGACAACAATTGTTACGTCGATTGGCGCCGGCACGACTTATGCAGCAGGGCTTTGCAGTGCTTATGCAACCACAGGCGGTTATACCACGGGTTGGTTTTTGCCAGCTCTAGACCAGCTGAACTGCCTGTACGCAAATAAAGCCACCATCGGTGGCTTTGCCGGCGCCCCTTACTGGAGTTCTACCGAGAACGATGCGAACGGCGCGTGGCTCCAGGGTTTCAGTGATGGCACCCGGCTCAGCGTCAACAAGCTCAACACATATGCCGTTCGGTGTGCGCGGGGCTTTACCCCTTAACCACTTAATCCCTTTTTGTTTTGACCTTGCTGCACCCGCGCAGCGGGTCGATATTTTTTTCAGGATAGTTAAATGGCGCTTTACACGGATTTACCGGTTTACCGTGATACGTATCAGTTGATTTTAAAGGTATTTTAATACACGAAAGAGTTTGCTAAAGAGTATAAATATACGCTTGGTCAAGACATGAAGCGTGATGCATTGCGCTTGGTGCGGAGTATTTACCGCGCCAATAAAATGACCAACAGAAAAGACCATTTGGAGGTATTTTTAGATGAATTTGAGTTATTGAAATTAGAAATCCGCTTGTGCGCTGACATGAAATTGTTATCTCTAAAAAAGCAGGCAACATTAAGTGCTTTAATGGAGCGCATAGACAAGCAAGTTACTGGATGGGGGAATTCAAGCCAGTAAACGCCAGAACCATGGCCGTTACGATGGTCATGGGCGAGCATGTTTTGTTTTAAAGCGATGAAGGGACTGTTGTTGTAACAGCAGTTGAATCACATCATGGCAAGGAGCCTCGCCAAGATGAAAACACCTTCATTTATTGTGGCGAGTGGCTTTGCCGGCGCCCCTTACTGGAGTTCTACCGAGAACAATGCGAACAACGCGTGGAACCAGAATTTCAGTGATGGCAACCAGAACAACGACAACAAGAACAACACATATGCCGTTCGGTGTGCGCGGGGTTTTAAACAAAACAAGAAAACGAAGCGGGCCTTGGTTATGCAAATAACGCAGGCTTTCTTTTAATGCAGCTGGAGGCACATGGACACATGGCTTGATTCAAAGGCAGCACAATTCGTAGCATTGGACTCCTTATTTCAAGCGTATTTTGATTGCCGACACAATAATCGCAATACGCTAAATGCGCTGGCATTCGAAGCTGATTATGAGAGCAATCTGATTACACTTTGCGATAAAATAAATAGTGGCACTTACCAGCCAGGACGTTCGATTGCGTTTGTCAGTGAACTACTCGTTGGCTTTAGCCACGAGTAGTTCACACAGATAGTACTCTATTATTTTCGCCTTAAGCGGGATAAATCGCCAGCCGAATTATTAAAATCAGTACAAAAACGGTTGTGGTGCGAAACCTACGAGGAGGTATTGCCGGTTCTTAATAATATGCATCAATTGACCAACAAGGTAGTCGCAGGCAAACACTGGCCGATTCGACGCGCCATGGACATTCATTCTTGGCGGGGATGTCAACTGCTTCAGCAAATACACGACTATCTATTTGAGGGCATTATTAACACAACTATTTCATCATTGCATGCCTATGATGTGGGCTGCTTTAATAAAGGAAAATTGAACAAAGGCCTGCATTTTGGACGAGCCTATCAACTGGGCCGCGTTGATGGTAACTTTCTTGTTGTGGGCGAATGCACGTCTGTTTATATGCCCGATGCCCCGTAGTTGCCGGCTATGGTTGCTTTGCATCAGAATCTCTTTGGCCAGGGTACATTACAATCAATCGCAACCGATAAAGGGTATTATTCTTTTGATAATGAGCGGCGCTTTCAAGCAGCAGGAGTCAAAGACATTTACTTACCAAGACCCAATCGAACGTTGAATGCCCCGCTTGAAAAAACACCAGGGCCTATTCGTCAGCTTCTTCATGATCGTCGCGCGGGTATTGAGCCGTTAATCGGTCATACAAAGCAAGGTGGTCAAATGGGCAGAAGCCGTATTAAATCGGATGAAACCACAAAAAGTGCAGGCTATGCTTCGGTGTTTTGTTTTAATGCAAGACAGCTTACGCGCTATCTTGCAGGCGAGGTGCGTCCAAAAATTGATAAAATTACGAGTATCGCTGCAAATGATTGTCAAATTGTTAAAGAGGCGGCCATAAAGCAAGGATAACCGTGTGAGCAATGCGCCACTCTAATTTCAAGAAAGGCAAATGATGTAAAATAATCGCATCAAGGTAATTTTAAGGTCAAGGCATTTCGCGACAGCGACGCTTATCCACAATTTCCGTGGATAAGTCTGTGAGGTAATGTGTGTAACCAACGAATGCATGGGGTCGTCGCTTGGATTTGCTCAAAGGAGACGATGTGTCCTTTGAGCATCGCTAATACACGTAAATCACCTATCGATTGAGCGATGTTCTATCCCGTGTTCGTGTTCTTACACTTGGCGTCGTTGTGCTTTTAGACAGCGGTGAACTCAGCGTGAGACTACCGCCACCTCTTTTTTCTGCGAGTGAATCCAATGGAAATTGACTGCTGGATTTATTGGGTTGATATATCTTTGTAAGATCGTCGAATAATTCATTCAGTATATCTTCTATCTCTTTAATCGTATAATTTTCTACTGCCTCAGAGACTTGATGTCCGGTGAACATAAGAAATCTTTTTTTCTCTGGTATCTCATTTGGAGCTTCTTTTTCCTCACAATCTTGCCTTGATATGACCTTTTCTATTAAGTTAGGGTGCGAAATTTTTTTGATCTGAGCCGATTGCTCTTGTCTGGCTTGTTTTTTGGCTTTAAATAGCTCACTAAATGTCTCCGGATTATGTGTTTTGCCTTTCCATTCATTAAAATATATTTTTAATCTCTGTCCTATAATGCTCTTGAGTGTGAAATTAATGTCTACTTTTTCTTGTTCTATCGATTCACATTTTTTAGTTATAATTCGTCCCATCAAGCCTACTCTGTCCGCTTTTTCATCTAAGTGATATATTTTGTTTTCTTTGTAAGCGGTTGTATCTTTTATTTTGAATAGTAGTTTTAGGCATTGCCTTTGATGGGCTGCAAGTTTGTATAATCGACCAATATCCTCTTTTTTCTTTTCAATGAGATTTGAAAAAAAGCTGATTAATAGAGTAGTGAGTAATGTGATAGGGGAGCGGTGATTTTCGCTGGCAAAAAAATTCGCCTTATATTTGCTTGAAAAACGAGCGTCGAGCCATTGTTGTTCGGCATAATTGGGTCTTGCCGCCCAAGTCAGACCGTTTGATATGATCATGGATTCTGATACGTCACCACCACAATCAATCGCTATTAATCGGTCTTTTTCTTCTAAGTTTTGCTCTATTTGCAAATACGCGTTTTTTATTTCCTGAAGCGCTAATCGTCTAGTATTGGTTAAATGACTTGGTTCTTCTTTCAGTACGTCTTTCATTAATCTTAGCTCGTGCTGCGCTCGATCGCAGCACGCTTCGATACCATATTGTTCTTGAGTTAATATTTTGTGTGTTGTCCACTGAATCATATTCGCAATGAGCCAAACGCCCCAATCACCATTAGCAACGCTTTCATTTGATCCGCTTTCTTTTAACGCCCTTAAATAAGAGCCAATCTGCTCTTTTATGGCATTTTCAGATATCCAGGTAGTACTAGTTGATGTCGTGTTGACAATGATTTTGTTTAAAATTTGACAAATAAAACCCTCTTCATGTAAGGCTTCTTCTGGCTCATCCTCTGCTTTTGATTCCTCAGTGTCCCCATTTGACGCGGTGTATAATTTTAGTAGGCGATGAATGGTCTTTGTAGACTGCTCGTCTGGGGAGGGAATGTTATTCAAATCCGTAACAGCAGAAGACATATTTTCCAGCAATGCGATAATTTTGTCATTCAAATTACTTTTGTCTTGTTTCACGTTTTGAATGCTACTGACAACCCCTTGATCTTGATTAAAAATAGAATTCAATGCATCCATATCACCATTTATGGATTGTTCTAGCCTTCCATTTTCTTTGATTTTTTCAGCCTTTAAGGTGTGGCGACGCAAGGTTTCTACATCGGATTTATCGAGTTGATCAACGCTTATTTCACTAAAAATAGTTTCAACGGATTGAGTGGCTGTTTGAATCGTTGATCGATATAAGTTATTTAATCGCTCTTCAAGAATAGACATGGCGGTTTGTATCTCTTGGTTTTTAGCGGTCATGGTTAATTGATAGAGCATGCCAAATCGACGATAAGCTTGGAGTCGCTTCAATAAGAAGACTTCGTCGTTATTGATGTCTTCACTGACTTGAGCATCAAAACTTATGCTAGGCAATTTAATTTTATTGTGGAGGTTTTCACATTGATCTCGATTGACTTTAACGGCTTCCAATAGAGCCCTTAATGATTGCTTTAAATCGCTATTATCAAAGTATTTTTGAACTAACGTTTGATTGTTAATTAATTCATTTGCTTGGTTTAAGTGTGACTCAATCGCTTCTAATGTTTGTTGTGCTTTCCTTTTGGCTTTTAGTATTGTATCGCCTAACGTGAGCTCTTCAGGTTCATTGTCATACAGATACAATTGATCCTCTTCTAATATATAGTCCTCATGGCTTAATGCTAAATTTATTTCGGAAACAAAATGTTGGGATTCTGTTTTGAGGTTTTGAATTTTCCATTTTATTGTTTGTATATCGTCGGTTTCATCATGCGATGTGATCAGTGATTGTATTTCTTGAGCTTTTTCATCAAAAGCGTTTAATTGAATTTCGAATCGTTCTCTGCTTAATGCCTGAATATTTGGATTTGCTGTTGTAATGATTCGAGCTAATTTTATTAATTGTTCTAACTCTTGCACACTGTCATTCAGTTGATATTTAATTCGTTTGATTCGTTCAAAAAGAATGGCATATGCTTGAGATGAAAAGGAATTGTCACTCGGTTGTCGTTCTCTAAACTGAACCAATATCTGCAAGTTTTTATAGGATATTAATTGTAACTCATTCACATGGCGAGCTTCGTTGCTAATTCGTAAGGACGATTGTTTTAACTGCCGATGTCTTTTTATTTCTAATAACGGCGAGTCAAAAGAAGAGCTTAGCGCTATCCTGGCAAACTCAATGAGTTTAGAAGCGAATATAATGTCTTCTTGTTTAATGGCGTCGCATTTAACTAATGAAATTAAATACATTCTGGCTGATATAGCCAGATACTTGGCGGATTTGGCCGCATTGAGTTGTGTGCGTTCTCTTTGCGGTGAGTGAATGTTTTCAAATGCTTCACTGTATTTCAAGCTTGCTTCACTTAAAGCCATTAGAGCGTCTTCTTGTGCTTGCTTGGCATCAAATTCATTGCCAGCATCTCGCATCGCTATTAATTCACTGAAATTGCTGATAGTAACAATTTTTTGTTTTGTTGATGCGTGGCGGGCCGTTTCGTAAAGCGTTTTTAAGCGCTCTTCCCATCGCTGATTTCGCTCTAGGCTCCATGGAATTTCATAACGTTCTTCGGGATATTTTAGCTCATCACTCGATGGTATATCGCTCACGTCTTGTATATGCCTTTCTTCCGCTTTATAAATGGCTTGGTGTGAAAAAAAACCAGGCACTAATCGATGAAGTGTTATCACGTGCGCATCTTGCAATAATACGCTTGTTAAGATAGGGGCAACGTTTACGCCAATATCTGCGTCTTTTTCGTTATTAGCTATCAAAAGCATTGGGTATTTATTATCGCCTCTTAATGTATGCGCGTCGCGAGGACTCTCTTCTAAACCGGACAGCACTTCACCACTCGTGTTAAGAATAGAGGCGTGGTGTAGCGCGCCTCTAATGGTAAAAGCACCAAACTTTTCTTTTAGGCCGTTTTGAGGATTAATCCAGTAATGATGCCCGCCTAGAAGTGCACGAACAGCCGGGCCACTCCGTCCAATGATGTCGTTCGCTGTTTCATCGAGCTGTAGTATTTTGCGATAGGCAAAATCAAATTTTATTCGAAAATTATCCAGGTCAAATTTAAACCACTCTCGATAGCGTCGTGAATTGGTTGCTGGTGGGATGGCAGCATCTATCAAGGCTTTAACGTATTCTCCTTTGCGCTGTCTTAATCGCAAAATAGCATATGCGGTCATGGATTCAACAAAAAAATCGGCTAGCTTAATATAGCCGTTCTCACCGCCAGCAAGCCTAAAAATTAAAAATTGAAATCGATAGCTGAGGATATTAGCCACTTGGTTAGCAATGCCTTCATAGTCATCCGTTGGGATGTAATGCATAAATTGTGCTGATGTGTATCGTTGTTCGGCTTCATTGTCTTTGCGTTTTTCTTCAGCACTATCCAATAGAGCATTACCAACCGTGCTGGCCGTTGTAAGAAGAGCATTTGATGCGGCACCAATTCCCATTGGAGCATTGCTTGTTGCATCTTTCATTGCGCCAGCAACGGCAGTGAGTTGTTGTTTTTTGGTTTTGTTACGGCTTGTTAAGGCACTTAAAAAATCCTGTCGTTCAGCGTCTAATTTTTTATGTTCGGCTTGGGTGTTAAGCATCCCAATGACACCTCTAGTGATTGCGGCTTTGAATTGGTTACATTTGTGTTTTGTCATTCTGTTGATAGCTTGACGATCTTCTTCCGTCATACGCACAGGCTTAATGCCACTTTTTGAAAACATATCGAACTCCTTGATATAAATATTTTCGATAGATATGTAGATAGCAAACGTAATAAACTTTTTCCGCTAAGACTCCCGTTGCTATGTTCCTTTTAACGGATACAAAATCAGTATAAAGCATGAGGTGACACAGTTAAATGAGCAATCATCAATGAATGTGTATGAACATAAAAAGATAGGGCGTGTTGACAACTGCGCCCTAATCATGAGGAGCCATTAAATGAACTTGGGCTCGTACTTCTTCAAAAAATAAAGAGCCTAAATGCCTGCTACTGATTCTAGATAGGCAGCAGGAATATCTCTGGATGAAACAGCATTAGCCACACAAAAAAAGCCCAGGCTCTGATGAGCTGCTTGGGGAAATAAATTGCCAACCGTCCCTAATGCATGCTCAGTTCGTTGTTTAGATAGTTGACTAAACAATAACAGTTGATCGAATACAGAGCTCGTCAAAAACGCATTCATGTCTATTCCTGATTGTGTCATAAACAGCTGACGCATCTCATTATCTCTTAGTATTTTTTTATGCTTAACAAATCGCAATACCCAAACGTCATCAATATTGAGGACATGTAGCGCATGATTTTTATCAAAAAAACCAATCAAGTTGCATGCATGAGGTTGACTATGATCCATTTTTAACGCCTCCCGACCAACCGAATGACGAGCAACGCGTTCAATAGAGAATTGACGTTGCAACATGTTGTCATTCAAGAGAGCATGATGCAACGGATGATGAACATCAGCAGCCACATCGCCGTACCTTTCTTTCAAGATCTGGTGAAATTGAACAAATAGCTCGCGCAATCCCGTTTCTTTAGAGGCGGGTCAAGCGAGCGGTTTTCCTGCTATGGCCTTGGATTGCTTAATTTGTTTTTCTGATGGCGGTTTTCTTTGATTTTCGATAAATGCTTTTACTATATCCAGGCTAGCCC
>CANJSM010000092.1 GCA_947477015.1 Legionellaceae bacterium | reverse complement strand
TATACAAGTCCAAACCACATGCAATATCGTAGATTGATCATTCCAGGCACAACCTATTTTTTCACGGTAGTGCTTCAAGATAGAAGAAGTGATTTATTAATCCAAAAAATAAATGAGCTACGCCAGGCGTTTAAGCAGGTTATTGAACGTTACCCATTGGGTGATACGGCTTATAACAATCCACTGTGTTTAACTAGAATTTAGCCATTTTATAATTCCCCACGAATAAATTCCATAGAAACGCATTAGATGTCATTGAGCCAATCTCTATATGGCTTGCTGTACGTTGTCGTGCTTGTAATGAAAAAAGACGCTTGCATTTGACTACCGTGACTTACATGTATATATTATGCTCATGTAATCCAATAAAAGGTGAATAAATCATGGGTACTACATGCTCAAAATCATCAGGTCACAGCCCATCAATGCCGTCGATTTCATCGATGGTTAGCACCTTGAATAATGTTCCCGAACAGGCGAAGAAGTTTGAGTCTTTTACAATGCTTCCCAATGATGTGCAGAAAGAAATTTGGGGATATTTGGATTTGAGAGACAAGTCTGCGCTGGCTTCTTCGTCTACTGTTTATAAGCAATTATTAAGTACCGAGCTGATGACAGCCAAATTGCTCATGCTGGTTGCACAGGGTGCGCAAAAACAAGCCCAAGCAATACTAGTACAACACGGTAATTTGTCATTACTTTGCTCCGACGTTACTGATTATTCTGGACGCAAGTTTAAGAGTATCACAGCCTATGAATATGCCTACTGGGCAAAGGATACGCACATGTGTCGAATGCTTGAACGGACTATGGATGAAAACACCAAGGCCGCCATGCTAGAGAAGGTTACAGCGATAGATACATTTGGGTTGTCGTATGAGCAGGGTGGACAGGTGGTAGAGCATTCAAAGCATTTTGATATGACACCACTTAAAATGGCACTGCAAAATTATGTTAATGGATATGATGCGTGGGTTGAGGCGGAAAATTATGGTGCTTTGAGGGCCGCTTGGATGCTAGTAGGGAAGGCGCAGCGCGACCTCCCGGTTCACGTGATTAATGAATACTGTCGATCAGACCGGGCTTTTCATCCGTTATCGGACTCTAGATTTAACGAAGATAACTTGCCCCGGACTTTAACATACTACATACCTGATACGAAATCGGCGACCACGTTGTTTCCTTTAGTGGTTTCTGGTTCTTCTGGTCTCGGGTGTGATTTTGCATTATTGCGGGCGGGCGGCAGGGTGTCACGGTGGGCGGCAGTGGCTCAATGGGCATGGGCGCCGCCCACGTGGGCGGCCGATGATTTGGCGGCCGTTAGCCGCCTAGATGAAGTTAGAACCGGCGATCTCACGCGTTCGCGTGAAAACCTGTTGCATGTAGAACCGGAGCAAGGTCTTGGCCTGAATCTTTAACTGCTTGTTGAAGTAAGCCTGCGGCATAACCCGCTGGGGTAACATCTCAACAAACATGTAAAAACCATTCAAGTAGCTCTTGGTGTTTCAATGGGATTGATAATGATCTGCTCCAGCATGGCTTGAACTTTTTCGTCGTCATAATGCTGTTTGATATCCTGAATCAACTGGTGATGCGGTTTGGATTTGTAAAATGATTTGATGTCTGCACGTATGATGTACTTGGGGTTCTGTTCCAAGAGCACTTGCCGGATACGCTGCGTGGCAAGCCTCACGCCACTTGGGCCATGGAGATGATAGCAATTGGGGTTCATCACATATGGGAACGTAGGCTTCAGTTGTTTGAGTAAAATATTTTGGAAAATCCGTTTGATAGCCAAATATTAGATTAAAATTCAAAAATCATAAAACTCATCAATCCTCAACCTAAAATGCTATCGGCTAAAAAAACACCGAAGTTACATACATCTCGCCGCAACAGAAAAAAAGGGATCGATGCGCAGACCAGCAACGACACGGAGCTGCATAACAACCATCCTTTAACGCCAAGAAATGAAGCAGACCTTAGTAGTTCGTTTTTCCATAAGAAAACCTAGAGCGATTCTGACTCGGTGAGACGGCGCTCGCATGCTTCATCTCTTTGAGCGGGGCTGGATTAAAATGATGTAGGCTATCGCGAAAAAATTAACTCCAATCCGCTAAAACCTGCCTGTATTTTATGTTACACTTACGCGCGGTATATAGGAACACATCGGACATCAGTTCCCTGATCGATTCTGGAGTAATACAGTTATGCATGAGAACGCAGTTTTTTACACAATTTTCCTAATTTTTGCAGGTGCTGCCGTTTTTTCTACGCTCGTGCTTTATACCAAACAATCTCTATTGGTTGCCTATATTTTATTAGGCGCAGTGCTCGGTCCATGGGGCATGAAGCTCATTACTGATTTGCGTGCTGTTCAACAAGTAGGTGAGGTTGGAATCGTTTTTCTGCTGTTTCTTCTTGGGTTGCATTTGCAACCGCAAAACCTAATTCATATGTTGAAAAAAGTGACATGGATCGCTACGTTTAGTTCGCTCTTGTTCGCTATTATTGCTTACTTAATTGGCCGTTGGTTTGGTTTATCCAATACGGAATCATGGGTGCTAGGTGCTGCCATGATGTTTTCTAGTACCATTATTGGACTGAAATTGTTACCGACGACTATCCTCCATCACCAACACACCGGTGAGGTCATGATAAGCGTCCTGTTGATGCAAGATCTTATTGCGATTATTGTGTTAATTTTAATAAACGGTGCTCAGCAAAGTACAGGGTTTAACTGGCATGATTTAATACTCGTTGGGGTCGCATTACCTGCTTTGATCTTCTTTGGCTTTTTACTTGAGCGATTTGTATTGGTTAAACTGCTAGCTCGTTTTGATAGAACACAAGAATATGTTTTTCTGCTATCGATTGGATGGTGTCTTGGTATGTCAGTGGTTGCTCAAAAGCTAGGACTATCTGAAGATATCGGTGCATTTGTTGCCGGTGTTGTACTGGCGTCAAGTCCCATTTCATTATTTATCGCCGAAAGTTTAAAACCCTTGCGTGACTTTTTCTTGGTCATGTTTTTCTTCTCTGTTGGAGCTACGTTTAATTTTGGGTTTGCAGCACAGGTTCTGATACCTGCTTGCATATTAGCTGCACTTATGCTGGTAATTAAGCCATTGTGCTTCCAGTTGTTGTTTATCAAGTCAGGCGAGAAAAAACGGGTTGCCAAAGAAGTCGGTGTTCGATTGGGCCAAGCCAGTGAGTTCTCTTTATTGGTTGCAAGCATTGCACTGAGTACAAAATTGATTTCAGATGCTGCATCCAATTTGATTCAGGCAGCTACTATTTTAACATTTATTGTGTCGTCTTATGTTGTCGTGTTGAAATATCCAACACCGATGTCATTATCAGATGAAATGCGTAAGGATTAAAAAAATGAGTTTGTTGGTGATAGTTATTTGTTTGTTGAGTGAGCGTTATCTTGTTAATAAAACCGCTCACAATCGATTCCATTGGTTTATGTTGTATACTAATGCAATTCTGCCTGTTTTTTCTAAGCTATCTCCTAGTTTACTGCTTACAATGATTGTATTGCCTCCAGTAGTAGCTGTTGGAATTGCTTTGCACGCAGTGAATCATGTGTTTTTTGATGTTATGGGTTTATTCCTGAGTGTCGTTGTTTTTTACTATTGCATTGGGCCAACTAATCCATTTTACCCGGCACATGCGAAGCCTCTTCCCGATATTGCTGAAGCCGACATTGGTGGGTATTTGGTCCGAGCCAATGATGAACTGTTCGCCGTTTTGTTTTGGTATGTGATTTTAGGACCTTTAGGAATATTGGCCTATCGATTGGTTTCGCTGTGTAAAGGCTTGACCGCTATTGACCAGCAAGCAAAATATGTATTGGATCGGCTCGATTGGTTCCCTGCTAGAATGACAGCATTATTGTATTTACTGGTTGGTCATTTTCAAGCGGGTTATTCTTGCTATAAAAGATTATTTTTCTCCAACGCTAGCCAAAATAATGCTTTGCTAAGCAGTTGCGGTTTGGCGGCACTTGAAAGTAATGAGCCTCAAACCATGTTGCACGCAGAACACCTTGTTGAGCATGCCACCATTGTATTTCTGGTATTATTGGCATTTTGTACTATAGTTGCTTGGGTGTAGGATTAATAACAACGATGAGTAACTACCCTATGAATTATTTTATTCGTTCTATGTTGTGCTGTATTGTTTTCATGCTGACCAGCTGCGCTAGCTACGATAGTTTTGTCAAACGATCTCATGAGAGAGCAGTTTGTAAAGCCACTTGCCAACAGCGTCTTATGGTTTGTAATAAGTCGTGCGATAATAGCTGCCCAAAATGCTGTTTAATGGCCAACCAAAGTGCTGCAAGAAAATTTTCTCATTATAAAAAACAACAAAAAATCCAAGGTATTGGCATCGTTCGGCAGGTCAATTCATACCGTGACCTACTTGAGTGCCGCAAAACAACCTGTGAATGTCCAACTGATTACCAGACCTGTATCCAAACCTGCACAGGAAAAATTCCCAAGCGTCTGCAAATTGCTCCAAGTTGCTGACACACATTACAGATTAGTTATACGAGGAACATACTCATGAATAATGAATTGAACAATGATATCGACCCAGTCGAGACAAGAGAATGGCTAGATGCTTTGCAAGCAGTGGTCTCTACAGATGGTTACGAGAGAGCCGCTTTTTTGCTGCAAGAATTACTTAATCAAGCTCACGCTGAGGGTATAAACCTTGCGGAAGCGATTAATACACCGTATAGAAATACCATCAATACCCATGAAGAGAAGCAGATCCCACCTGATGAAGGAATGGCTAATCGAATCAGCGCCTTGATACGTTGGAATGCTGTTGCAATGGTATTGCGCGCAGGAAAATATGCGCCAGAATTAGGTGGTCACATTGCATCTTATGCTTCGGCCTCTACATTATACGAAGTAGGCTTTAATCATTTTTGGAAAGCAGCCAACGATACGCGTTGTGGCGATTTGCTTTACATACAAGGCCACTCCTCACCCGGAATTTACGCGCGCGCTTATCTTGAGGGCAGACTATCAGAAAATCAACTCGATAAATTCAGGCAAGAAGTTGAAGTTGATGGCTTGTCATCTTATCCTCACCCTTGGTTAATGGGAGATTTTTGGCAATTTCCAACGGTATCTATGGGATTAGGTCCTTTGCAGGCTATTTATCAAGCACGATTTTTAAAATATTTAGAACATCGAAGCCTCATTCAAAATGAAGATCGTAAAGTCTGGGCATTTCTTGGCGATGGTGAAACAGATGAGCCCGAATCACTCGGTGCCTTATCAATTGCTACTAAAGAAAAGTTAGACAACCTTATTTTTGTTGTGAACTGTAATTTACAACGTCTAGATGGCCCTGTTCGCGGAAATGGCAAAATCATTCAGGATCTTGAAGGGGTTTTCCGTGGTGCTGGTTGGAATGTCATTAAAGTCATCTGGGGAGGTCGCTGGGATTCGTTGTTTGCTCGTGATAAAAATGGGTTAATGCAAAAGCGCATGCAAGAATGCGTAGATGGCGATTATCAAAGTTACAAAGCCAATGATGGCGCGTTTGTGCGAGAACATTTTTTTGGGAAATACCCTGAGCTGAAAAAAATGGTCGAGCACCTCAGTGATGATGAGATTTGGCGTTTAAACAGAGGTGGCCATGATGCACAAAAAGTATATGCCGCTTATGCACAAGCAGTCACTACGAATAATGGTCGTCCAACCGTAATTCTTGCCAAAACAGTCAAAGGCTATGGTATGGGTGCGGCTGGTGAAGGCATGAACATAACTCACCAGCAAAAAAAGATGACTTTGGAACAATTGCGCGCATTTCGGGATCGATTCAGCATCCCTGTTGGCGACGATAAAATAGCGGACATACCTTTTTACAAGCCAGCTGATGACAGTCCGGAGATGAAGTATTTAAGAAAGCAACGTGAAGCCTTAGGTGGCTTCTTGCCAGCCCGGACTACAGTTGCGGCGCCATTAATTGCGCCTGATTTATCGGCGTTTTCTGCGGTAACTAAAGGTTTGGGTGAGCGCGAAATTTCAACAACCATGGCTTTTGTACGCATATTGTCTGCTTTATTAAAAGATAAAGAACTAGGACCAAGAATAGTACCGATTGTTCCTGATGAGTGCCGTACGTTTGGTATGGAAGGTTTGTTCAGACAAATTGGAATTTATTCTCCCGTAGGCCAATTGTACAAACCTGTTGATCACGAACAAGTCATGTACTATCGCGAAGCACGAGATGGGCAAATTTTGGAAGAAGGAATCAATGAAGCGGGTGCTTTCTGTTCTTGGATGGCTGCTGCAACATCTTATAGTTCCAATAAACTATCCATGATTCCTTTCTATATCTACTATTCTATGTTTGGATTCCAACGTATTGGAGATTTGGCATGGGCAGCAGGTGATATGCAAGCACGTGGCTTTTTATTAGGTGGAACAGCAGGTCGAACCACGCTAGCAGGCGAGGGGCTGCAACATCAAGATGGTCATAGTCATCTTATGGCATCGACCATTCCCAATTGCATCACCTATGATCCAACCTATGCTTATGAATTAGCGGTCATTATTCAAAACGGTTTGTATCGGATGTTTGAACAGCAAGAAAATGTGTTTTATTACGTTACAGTGATGAATGAAAATTACCAACATCCAGATATGCCTGTCGGTGTAGAAGACGGTATTATCAAAGGCATGTATCTTTTACAAGAAAGTGCTAAAAAAGCCAAGCACCATGTCCAGCTGATGGGAAGTGGTACTATTTTACGTGAAGTGATTGAAGCGGCTCGCTTATTGCAAGAAGACTTTTCAGTGTCTTCTGATATCTGGAGTGTAACTAGCTTTAATGAACTTAGGCGCGATGGTTTGGCTGTTGAGCGTCATAATCGCATGCATCCAGATGCTAAACCGCAACAGAGTTTTGTCACTCAGCAATTGGAAGGGCGAAAGGGGCCTGTGATTGCTGCAACCGATTATATGCGTTTATACGCCGATCAAATTAGACCGTTTGTTCAAGTGCCATTTGTTACCTTGGGTACCGATGGTTATGGTCGCAGTGATACACGCGCAAAATTACGCCATTTCTTTGAAGTAGATGCTAAATTTATTGTTGTTGCTGCATTGCAAGCGTTAGCTGAGCAAGGTGAAGTACCGACATCGACCGTATTGGATGCCATTAAACGTTATGGCATAGATTCTGAAAAATTAGATCCAGTGACCATTTAGATCGGGGTGAATATATGGCAGTTGAAACGGAAATTAAAATACCTGACATCGGTGGTGCATCAGGTGTAGATGTCATTGAAGTTTTAGTGAAGGAAGGCGATGTTATTGAAAAAGACGCCCCTTTGCTCACATTAGAAACAGATAAAGCCAGCATGGAGATCCCTTCGCCGTTGGCAGGCGTCGTTCGTTCAATAAAAATGAAACTGGGCGATAAAGTGTCCGAAGGTGATGTGATTTTATTGATTGCTGCTGAATCAAGCGATGCGCAGCCAGCTCAAACAACCCCAGAGCCAGTTGATGAACCCATCAAACCAGCTGAGGTTGTCGCTGAACCCATTAAAGAGCAACCCAAACAACAGCAAGAGTTAACAATTGAAAAGCCAATAGAGTCTTCTACGATTGTCTCGGCGGGTCCTGCTGTGCGACGCATGGCTCACGCGTTGGGTGTAAACTTGTCTGAAGTGCAAGGTAGCGAGCGTAAGTCTCGAATTAGCAAAACCGATGTGGAGCAATTTGTAAAAAACAAGCTGGCTTCAAGTTCATCAGGAAGTGGTTTCTCATTACCTAGTGCGCCAGCGATTGATTTTACCAAATTTGGTGAAGTTGACATTAAACCACTCAGTAAAATCAAACGATTAACGGGTGTAAATGTTCACCGATCCTGGGTTACTATTCCACACGTTACCCAGTTTGATGAAGCGGATATTACTGATTTAGAAGCGTTTAGAAAAGCTGAGTCAGGTAAAGATTACAAACTAACAATGTTAGCTTTTGCGTGCAAAGTAGTCAGCAAAGCCTTGTCTGTATTCCCACAATTTAATTCATCGCTGGATGCGAGTGGCGAGAACTTGATTTATAAACATTATTGCAATATTGGCATAGCTGTTGAAACGCCCAACGGACTTGTAGTGCCTGTGATCAAAGACGTGGACCGTTTATCAATAGCTGACATAGCTAGAGAAATGGCACGGTTAAGCAGTAAAGCACGAGATAAGGGTTTAATGCCTGCTGATATGAGTGGAGGATGCTTCACTATTTCCAGCTTAGGTGGCATTGGCGGAACCGCGTTCACGCCGATCGTAAATAGTCCTGAAGTAGCCATATTAGGATTGTCTCGGGCGAGTATTAAGCCCGTTTATGATCAAGGTGAATTTATACCTCGTTTGATGCTGCCATTATCACTGTCTTACGATCACCGTGTCATTGATGGTGCAGAGGCTGCACGTTTTACTCGATTTTTGAGTGAAGGCCTTAGTGATATTCGTCGAATTTTATTATAATCAGGATTGAACATGACAAAACAAATTAAAACAGATGTAGTTGTAATTGGTAGTGGCCCTGGTGGATACACAGCCGCATTTCGAGCGGCTGATCTGGGTAAAAATGTGGTATTAATCGAGCGCTATCCAACCCTTGGTGGTGTTTGCTTAAACGTGGGTTGTATTCCATCTAAAGCCTTATTGCATATTGCTAAAGTGGTTGATGAAACCCACGAAATGG
>CANJSM010000091.1 GCA_947477015.1 Legionellaceae bacterium | reverse complement strand
TGTATAAAATCTCCTTGAGCGCACAGGTTAGATCTAATAACTGTATTTCGACAAGGATTTTTTCTGCAACTGTGGATTTTAATACGTTATTGTTGGGCCAAGGCCCAACCTACGGCAGGTTGATCAAATTTTAATGCGACAGCCGTGCAAGATCTTTATATTGTTGATCTAGACGTATGAGTGAGTTCATAATAATTGACTGTTTTTTTCAAGTACACCAGCAAGGTGTGTGGCTTCTTCTAAAAATAAAGGAATCATCAAACACACCTCCATCGCTTTATTTTCGTTATAGGTATGGCTAGTGATGTTTCTAGCGTCACGATAACGTTTCCAATGGTCCCATCCATTTAAGACTAAACCGCGCTCTGACGCGGTCCTTATCAGCTCAGGAAAAGACATTAAATCAATGGTTTCACTGTTCGGCTCACTGAGCTCTAGATAGCTTTTAACATCTTATGCGCCAGTTCATAGGTATACTCAAATCGCAGGATCATTGCATAACGCACAAAATTGTTACTAGGTTCTTTTTTCCGTTCAGAAACCGCTTCTCCAAGGGTTAACAAAGCTTGGTGAAGCGGCGATAAATCCAGCTGTTTTCTTTCACTCATCATGCAACACCCATGCTATCAATTAAATCTCGAAACCAATCACCTAACCGCTCTAGGCGCAGTTGGATAGAGTTGGTCATAGTCTGGCTCTGCCTGCAATAACTCCCTAATAAACGATTTAAATTGATGTTTTCGCGTGTCGAAAAAGCCCAATTGAGCTCGTTCACTAACCAACGCTTGGATCGCAGGAGTAGCCTTAGCGAGTGCTAATCGATAGCATTCTGAGTAGGTTTTTTCAGGATGCTCCGTTATCTCTTGAACCCAGCTCTCTAAAAAATCCACTTTGTATCGTGAGCGTAACAGCGTACAGTTCGCTTTATATTTAGTATTAAGTAATGGTAATAAAGCGCTTAAACCGCTAGGGAGTTTGTCGTCAGTCAATCGTTTAGCGCATCGCGCAAGGTAAGTCTGCACAGCTGACTTATTATTTGTCTCATTAATTCCGACTACTTTATTTGAAAAATAGCTTTGCAACTCACGCATCGTCTCATCTCTTAATGAGTAGTGAATTTGAAAAGAGTTTGCTAATGATTGACGAAACTCAGCAAAATTAGTATTAAACGATACATCGCTCGCAACCAGCGTATCTATTTTTTGCTTTAATTGACTTAACTGTTTATCGTATTCTGATTGGACGGGCTGATTCGTATTATCCTCGTCAGCCCTGCTGTTTGGCAACCGACATTTTAGCCCTTTGATCACATCAAACATCATTTGAATTGGAAATGCGCTTGAACGTCTATCTAAACCGTTTGCAAAATGCTCCAGTTTATAAACAAAACGCTCGACGAACTTTTCTTCATAATATGGGTGGTTCACCGAATTAATCAACCCTTTGAAATAGCCGCTTAAAAACTTTGGATTATTATCATTAAAGAACCTGCTCCATAAGCCCCTGCAAAGCTTATTGTCTTCGATGCTCGCCAAAAATTCTTCCACTGTTTCCGGCATTGCACACGCTTTTAACCGCGCTTGTAAATCATAATCGTTGTCTACATCAGATGGAATATCACGTTTAAGATTGGCGTTTGAAATCATAATTTTATTTTGAAATAACTGATCATTCATGAAAAGTAACATGTCATGAATAGAATTCTGTTCTTTTTGATAGGCATCAAAACCGGGAAAACCTAGATCAATCGGGTGCAATGGCATCGAGTTTATTGTATTTTGAAGAAAATCAGTGAGTGTCCTTTTAATGACATCTTGTTTTTCCATCAAACAAGACAATGTGAGCAACGAACCAATACCCGATATAAGCTGTTTCAATTCATTTTTTTGAATGGTCAATGGATAAAAATCTATACTTTCGATGGATTGAATCAGTTTATACAGTTGCGCTGTCTCTTCATGCGGCAAGCTATCAATTATTAACGTCACATCGATTGCTGTAGTTTGATTGTCTTTTCCACCCATTTTAAAGGTTGTACTCAATGCATCTTGCGTAACTACACCAGGGAGTGAAGCCCCTTGTTTTACAGATGAAACGCGCACGATAGTGTTCGGCATGAAGGTTCCCCTTGATTAGTTTGTACTCGATTTCAATGTCCTCTATGGCTTGTGCCTAACCGTTCAGACCGAGGAGGCTTCGAGACAGGGCTATCGCCCTTCCTCAGCCTGAACGGATCAACATCAATACTGAGACGTTGGCATCACGCTTAACGTCTTATTCATGAACCTGATGCATACATTGAACCCAGTATAACAGGAAATTTTGCACCTGTGATACCGGTTAAATCGATCGGTATTTGTTGAATAGTTTGATTCGCAAACCAAGCAAACATCATGGCTTCAAGAAAATCCGGATCCACCCCCCAATGTTGTGTGCTGTTGATTTGAATAGAAGGGAGCTGGCTGCGCATGGATTGCATCAATGCGCTATTGTGCACCCCACCCCCACAAACAGCGACCTGTTCTATCGACAAAGAAGCGCTTTTTATGGCCTGACAAATCGAGGTTGCCGTCAACTCAACCAACGTAGCTTGAACATCTTGAGCCGCAAGGTTTAAATTGACATCAATTCTCTGCTCGAGCAGATTAGCGTTTAAATGCTGTGCTAGCCACTCTTGAGAAAAATAGGCTTTATCAAGGCTTTTAGGTGCAGGTAACGCAAAGTAGTTATCGGCTAACATCGCGTCTAATAGAGGCTTATTGACGCGACCGGTTGCACCCCAAGCTCCATTTCTATCAAAACTAACCTGTAAGTGTTTTTTTACCCACGCGTCCATCAGGCAATTGCCAGGGCCTGTGTCATAACCACTGACGGCAACGTTTTGTGCAAGGAACGTCACATTGGCTATGCCACCAATATTGACGACAGCGGTGGGTTGTTCTAATTGGCCAAATAAGGTTTGATGGTATGCTGGTGCAAACGGTGCCCCTTGTCCTCCGATGACCATATCACGTGTTCTAAAATCAGCAACGACGGTGATACCTGTCATTGAAGCAATCGTGTGCGCGCACCCTAGTTGAACGGTATAGGGAATATCCGCTGTTGCATCATGGCAAATGGTTTGACCATGGCTACCAATGGCTATCACCTCTTGAGACGTGATGTTTGCCTGCTCCAATAATTGTAGAGCGGCCAAAGCAAACTCTCGACCCAGGAGTGTGTTCAACTGACTTAATGCAGCCGCAGTCGTGTGTTTCTCATCTAAAACCGCACGCAGCCGCTGTTCTGCGAGCTCGCCATAAGGACGCGTTATTCCGCAGATTAACCTATGGGTATCGACATCAACCAATGCTGCATCGATTCCATCCATACTGGTACCAGACATTAATCCGATAAATAATCGCATGTAATTATACCTTTTTTAACACCCTTAATGTCTATTTTATCATCGATCTATCCGCTCCCTGACGGTCACGGTTCAGATAGAATGCTCCTGTGCCCCTTTACTGATTAAATTCATTAAATCATCATTTGATAACTTACCACTAACACCTTGGCCACTCAATAATTCATTGGCCAAATTACGTTTATGCTCGTGCAAGGCAATTATCTTCTCTTCAATGGTGTTGCGCATCACAAAACGATAAATAGTCACTGGACGCTCTTGCCCAATGCGATGCGCCCTATCCGACGCTTGGTCTTCTACCGCTGGGTTCCACCAAGGATCAAGGTGAATCACATAATCAGCCGCCGTCAAATTCAAGCCACTGCCACCGGCTTTCAAACTCAATAAAAATAAGTCGCCTTCTCCGTTTTGAAAGGCTTCGACGGATTTTTTACGCAGCGCGGCAGAGGTAGAGCCATCAAGGTATTGATACTCAATTTTTTCCGCTTCAATACGTTGCCTAACAATCGATAAAAATGAAACATACTGGCTGAAGACCAATGCTTTATGCCCGTTTTCAATGATGTTTTTTACTGTTTCGATAAAAGCATTTAATTTACTGTTATCAAGATTGACCGAACTATCCACTAAAGAACTGTCACAACAGGCTTGCCGTAATTTAGTGATTTCAGCCAACACACTGATACGATTATTTTCAGCCATAAAATGCGCCATGCGCTCTGCTGCTGTGCGCCGTAAAGCCTCATAAAACGTGGCTTCTTGTTCAGTGGGTTCTACATGAATGGTTTGTTCGGTTTTAGGGGGCAGCTCTTTCAGTACGTCGGATTTGATGCGTCTTAAAATATAGGGCTGCACCAATGCTCGCAAAGCATGAATTTTGTCCGGTGCCTGTTTGGTTTCAATTGGAGTGGAATATTTATCTTGAAAATGCTTAATAGAACCCAATAGTCCTGGATTAATAAAACTAAAAATACTCCATAATTCGCCTAAATGATTTTCAATCGGCGTTCCAGACAGCGCTATGCGGCTTTTGCCTTTGAGCTTCATGACCGTTTTCCAGCGCTGCGTCTGTGCGTTTTTAATTGCCTGCGCTTCATCAAGAACAATAGTTTCCCATTTTTTATCGGTCAGCAAGTCGCCATTATGTTGTAATAAACCATAACTGCAAATGATGACATCAAAGGCACCGGCTTTTTCAATCAATGCTACCCGGTCTTCCGATCGCAAGTCATACACATTCAGTGTGGGTGCAAATTTATGAAGCTCCTCAATCCAATTAAAACTGACCGACGTCGGTGCAACCACGAGCGATGCACCATTTTTAGCACGCTCTAGCAGCAACGAGATGGTTTGAACGGTCTTGCCAAGCCCCATGTCATCTGCCAAACAAGCGCCAATGCCCCAGTGGGTTAATCTGGATAAATATTGAAACCCTTCCGTTTGATAATCACGCAGCGTCGCTTGCAGCGTTGAGGGCACCTCAGGGGCATGGTTACGCATTTTTTTAACTTTCTTTAAATGAGCGGTCCAGCCTGCATCAAACGTTGTGTTTTCAACTTGAGCGACAATATCAGACAACGCTTGCGCGCCTAAGGGGTTGATTTTTTGATCATCAGATAGAGCATGCAATAGGGTTAATTGCTTTTTTAACTGACTGGTCAATTCAATAAATTCACCATTGCCTAAGCGTACAAATCGTCCATGAGTACTCGTATTTAAGGATTCGAGCAGCTCTTGCATGCCTAAGACTTCTCCATCATCGAGGGTGAGTTTGCCATCGTATTCAAACCAGCTATTTTCTGATGAGATTTTTAATGACAGATTACTAGCCGTTACACGTTGCTTAATTTTAAACGTTTGTCCTTGCGGCCATTCAATATTTAACGGTTGTGTTGTTGCAAATTGTTGTAACTCGGACAAGACTTCAAGCACGTCTTCAGGAGATTCAATCTCATATTCACCAGGATCATATTCATGCTGAGACAAACTCGGACACTGAGAAAACAACAAGTTTTGATTCTTTTTTTCAGCCTGAAAATTACGTTGGACACGGGTGCGTTTTTCAACGCCATTCTCACTGATAAGCGTCATAAACGACTCTTTGCCTTGAGCCAGTTTAAAATAGGCGCCATGATGAGCCAAGGGCTTAGCCCACAAGGTTGCGCGAATGCCTGTATTTGTAGGTAATATCTGCAAACATGGTGCAGCATCACCGGCTATTTCGGGAATATCCATGTCCTGAATGCCGGCGTGTATTTTAATATCCCGCTTTGCATGTTGAATGACTTTAAGGACTTTGTCTTTAGCGCTCGCTGGAATGGTTAGGCCTTTCTTGGAAATCACCAGCCCTATTGCAGCAAACGCACTGGAAAAATCAATCACCCGGTATTTGTTCATGCTTTCAGGCTCAATGATTAAGCCCGCGTCGGGCAGAAAATGCGAAAGACTCAAGTGATAGCCTTGTTTATTTTCTTCAATATGCAACTCAGGTTCACCCCGCACCAGCTCAATACTGACATCTCGGTTTTGATAGTGCACAATGTGTGGGTGGCCAACTAATGCTAACAAGCAATGATAAGATGAAAAGTCATAATAAAAACCGCGCCAGCCATCGCCCTCTTCCGTAATTCCACCAATAACGAGTTTATCTTGAGGGGTTAAATAATCGAAATTAGGTTCATTCAAATAATGTTTCAATTTATTCAAACTAACAGAGCGCCCACGGCTCCATTGCCCCGACTTGCTTAAACTCTGCTCCACGACATCAACCTCTTGCCTGTCGGGATCCACCAACCACATTAATCGCTTGGATTTTACAGGCGCTCCGGGGGCTTGCGCGCCCTCTAGCAATAAATTTTCCAAGGCTTGAAAACTGTACTCCCAATTTTCTTTCACATGAATGAAGGTTAATAAGCGCAACGGAATCGACGTGCTCTCTAAAAAAGCATTGGCTTCAAGCTGGTATTTATCGGTGTTAGCCAACAATTCATAAAGCAACAGTGTTGCAAGTTTTTGATTGTTTTGAATGCTTAATTGCAACTGTTTATACAGTTCATCTTGTTGCTCGTGCAGATGATGTTTATTGCTCATGTACCACAGTAATTGGTGCAGGGCTATCATTAACGGATGACTAAACGGATCCAGTTCTTTCTCAAGCGACTTCAGCTTACGTTGAGCTGCTTTTTGATGCCCTACTTCAATGAGGGGAATGATTGGGAATAACCAATAGGTCATGCCCATAGGCATCGCCCAAGTCGCATCAGAATATTTATTATAATTTAAGGCATTGGTTTCAAGCTGCTTAAAATTTTTGTCAATGTAAGCGATGCAGAACGCATGAACAACACCTAAAATATTATCAAAATAATAAGAACGAATATCACTTTCTTTTCTGATAGCAGTCAATGCTTTTCGATACAATTTACTGGCAGCATTAAATTGCCCATCCACAAAAGAAAACGTGGCCTGTAAGGCTAGGGCATAGCCAGAATGCTCCTCGTGTATCCGTGCACAATAGGTTTTAGCCGCATCAAAATTGCCTGCGGATAGATGAATGATGGCACTGTAATACTGCAAAAAATCATGTTGAACATCGTCATCCGTATGCGTGGCAAACACATCGAATATATTCATGCTATCGCGACTGGGCTTGCTGTCACAATAATAATGACTTAACAAGGCCACACAAATGTATTGCCGAATCAGTTTATGACGTGACTGCAACCAGTCTAGGTTAATGACTGAAGAGCCAAAAATCTCTCGTAAATCCAATAGCAATCGATTGCAGTAACCCAGCTCATCGAAATGCGCGACAAAATTACCGGGGTGATTTTCATAAATTGATCTAACCAGATAGGCTCGCTCTTTGGGCGGTCGCCTGTCATAGTAATAAGTATGATCAAATTGATATAATTGATCCACCATCAGATAAACCGACACCATATCTTCCTCAGGCATCAGTACCAGAAGGTTATGATGCAGTTCTGGATGAATCGTAAAAGTATTCTTGTTATGAAGAAAACCCAGTTTATCTAAAAGCAGAACCAGCACTCGATACGCTGTGTGTGTGAACTTAGCACCGTTGTCATCGGTAAGCCCCATGGCTTGCACGCATCCTATCAGTTTATGCTCATCATTGTGTTGGCAACAAATGATTTTTAACGCAATCAGCTGCCGCTCTAACTTAGGCAATGATTTAAAGGTTTCACATAAGTGGGTACGTTGGGTTGCAGATAACATTGGGATTCCTAACATATAAATTAATGGGAGACCGCTACTTAGCCGAGCTTAGATAGCAATTCATCATTCGTTATCGTTCCTAAAACATGATGATCTTCGCTCTGAATCAACGTAGCTAATTCTCCTGAGTCTATTATGTAGTGATTGCCTTGATCGGTAGAAAAATAGTAAAACATCACGCCCATTTCTTCATTTTTATCAGCCTGCTCATCACTTACTATATCATGTCCATGATCTATCATATTTAATGAAATGAGCTCTAGAGCATATTTATGACATAATGCCTCTGTAACCTTGACGTATCGGGGTTTGTTTTTAGCCCAAAGCTCATCAGCAATAGTTTTTCGTTCTTCATAATCTGATATTGTAGATAAAATGGTGGTTAACTCAGCCTGATAATCATCATCAGAAACGACCTTTAAACCGTCAATGCTTTCAATGTATGCGTAATTGAGATCAGCAATCGATTCTGAATCTTCCAAATCATAGAAAATCTCCGTTAACTCATCCAATTTATCGTGTATTGAATCATCTTCAGTTTGCTCAACCATTTTTAATGCTTTGCTAAATAGCGCGTGATTTTTAAAGGCTTTCATATGCTTAAGGCCGTTTAAAACAAAATTATTAATGTCTGGATCAAATCCAGTGTTGGTAAAAAACTGATCCAATCCACCACTATCAATTTCACAACAATAAAGATCGCAGTTGTAAATTTCTTGCGCTTGAGGAAACTCACGATCGAGCTCCTCGTTGTTAAATAAGCCACTTCTCAAATCATTAAGATAATCAATAACGCCTTGTATACGCTCATATTTATCAGAATGATTAAATTGAGATGATTTAAGTATGGTTTGCATTTTGACCTTTTTTTTTAGGTGGCAATTTTGAGGGTTATTGTCGCATGTTACGGTATTTTTAACCATAGTTGAGGGCATTAGCCGCACGGCTGTCGCATTAGCCGTGTATTGCGGTCCAGAACATAAAAAGCTCAGGTTGTTTTTTGCTGATAGAAAATCATTAGGGCTTGTTGACATTTCAGATCTCGACGTCCCGCGGAAGATGAATTGTCAACACGCTCTAAGCTCAATGCTTTTTTTTGCTTAAATTTTGACAAATCGACCATCGTGTACTAAATATTAATCATACACAAACAACTGTAAATTAACTCCTTACTGATTGTGGCGTGTATCAAAGATGGTTTTTTATTTTTTAGGTGTCACGGGTTAAATTCAAGGAGAATACAAATGAAATCTCATCAATCAATGAGTAAAAGTGTGGCTGTATATGCAGCATCAGCATTAATTGCAGGCTTAGCGACTGTCTGGACTTGTCCTGCACAAGCCGTTGCGCGCGAAATAATTTCAATAGCAAATCCGAACGTTGAAGGGGCCCCCTCATCACAGCCCTCTCCAACAAGACCAAATATCAGCCCTTCGGGGTCGATAAAAAACCCCTCGCAGGGGAACTAACACTAGCCACACAGCTGCCCTCTCGTTATCGATGTGGGGGCAGCCACTCCACAAAGCCTGCCGCAAGATGGCCGCAAGCTCTTTTTATTGTAACCCTGATTCCGCAACACCCCATTAACCCCCTGGTGTTTATCATTCACTAAAATCTACGCTGTTTAACAATCTTTTCTAACGACACAATAATCGCCTCT
>CANJSM010000090.1 GCA_947477015.1 Legionellaceae bacterium | reverse complement strand
TCATACATAAACAACTGTAAATTACCCACTTACTAATTGTGGCGTGTATCAAAGATGGTTTTTTATTTTTTAGGTGTCACGGGTTAAATTCAAGGAGAATACAAATGAAATCTCATCAATCAATGAGTAAAAGTGTGGCTGTATACGCAGCATCAGCGTTAATTGCAGGCTTAGCGGCTGTCTGGACTTGTCCTGCACAAGCCAAACCCACCTTCACTAAAACGGAAAGACCCGTGGTTCCTGCACCTCAGGCCGAAGTTGGAGGAGAGGCTAGAAACCCAGTTGATTATAAAAAAGATAATAATTAAAACTAATAACCTTGCGTACTATCTCCCACGCCCCCGCGTTATCGATGTGGGGGCAGCCACTCCACAAAACCTGCCGCAAGCTCTTTTTATTGTAACCATGATTCCGCAACACCCCATTAACCCCCTGATATTTATCATTCACTAAAATATACGCTGTTTAACAATCTCTTATAACGACACGATAATCGCCTCTTTTACCCCGGATTCCGCACCTGATTTTACCAATAAACACCCCATTAGCAGCCTCCTAAACAGGGGCAAACCAATGGCCGGGTGGCCGCCGGTGGTTACCCACCGAAAGCTCCCACAGATCCGTACGTGCGTACATTAACGCATTCGGCTCCTCGGTATGAACGTTTTGCTACGCTAGGCAAACTGAATGAACTGCTTTAGCTTGTTTGATTGGGTACCGTTCCAGCAACTTCATAAACATAGGCCACGTCATACTGCGCTCACAGTTTCGTCCGTTCAGGCTTCCCCACCAATGATGTAGCATCCAGTAACGGTAGCTGCTCAAACAATAGCTGTTCCCAGTGATCCCGTAATAGCCGCAGTGCCCCTGTCTGCCCCCATTGGTTTTTAAGAGAGCACGTTTTAGGGCGGCCCAATCTAAATGGGCGCCATTGTTATGTTAATTCATACTTATCCAAATATTCTGGCACTAAACAACACCAATTAAATTTCCGTTCAATTTTTTCTTTCAGTGCGTTTGCAGACTCTTTTTCACCATGAGTAATAAACGTTTTTCGAGGTGGATTTTTCAGATGATCTAACCAAATCAACATTTCTTCATAATCGGCATGAGCAGATGTGCTCCCCATTTGAATAATTTCTGCATGAACAGAAACGATTCGGCCATACATTTTTAATTCCTTCTCACCTTTAACCATTCTATCACCACGGGTACCACCAGCCTGAAATCCACTAAACAAAATTGTATTTCTATAATTTGGTGCATAATTTTGTATATGATGCACCACACGTCCACCTGTCGCCATACCGCTGGCAGAGATGATAATCATGGGGATTTTCTGATCTCGAAGTGCGATAGACTCCTCTACAGAACCTATATACTGAGCGACACCACATACATCAACGCACTGTTGGCGCGTTAAGCGATTTTCACCTGCGTGGTTCGCATAAATATGGGTTGCATTGGTTGCCATGGGACTATCAACAAACACTGGAATATCAGGAATTTCTTTTTTGAATTTCAATTGCTGGATGTAATACAACAGGGCCTGTGTTCGGCCGACTGCAAAAGCCGGAATTAAAACAACCCCTCCTCGTTTGGCTGTGCGATTAATGATGTCACGCAATTGAATTTCCGGATCACTTTTCTCATGCAGGCGATCACCATACGTTGATTCAACGACCAAATAATCTGATTCAGGTGGATTTTGGGGTGGTTTCATCACAGGATCAACATAGCGACCTAAATCGCCTGAAAAAAGCACAGAGACACCTTCGTGTTCCAGTCTAATGGACGAGGCTCCAAGAATGTGGCCGGCATAATAAAAGCTTGAATAAAAACCCTCATGAATCTTAAATGGTTTTTCAAATGCGACCGTTTGAAAATAACTCAGTGATATCTCTGCTTCCGCCTGGGTATAGAGCGGCTGAGCAGGGTGGTGTTTTGAATAGCCTCTAAGATTTGCGTAGCGTGCCTCTTCTTCCTGAAGGTGCCCACTATCCGGCAAGAGTATTTTACATAAATCTCGCGTGGCTTCCGTACAAATAATTTTTCCACGAAACCCATGCTTAACGAACAAAGGGAGATAACCGCTATGATCAATGTGCGCATGCGTTAAAAATACATAATCAACTGTTGATGGATCGATGGGTAGCGGGGCCCAATTTCGTAACCGAAGTGCTTTATATCCTTGAAAAAGACCACAATCAACCAATACGCGTACTTGCCCTGTTTCAATGAGATATTTTGACCCACTAACTGTCTGTGTTGCGCCCAAAAACTGAATGTTCAAGATTTAATATCCCTATTCTATCTAATAATATTCAGTATACGTTGGAAATCGTATAGAAGCAGCCCCTGACCTTTTATGTATTTGCGTTGTAATGTATCCTTTTATATCAGCAATCAAATCTGGACAATTATTTTTGGATAGCACCTCGAATAGCCTTAAATTAGTGAGATTGGGGATTGATACGCAACAGGAGTTGATTGTATTTGTCCCTGCAAATTGCTTTATTTATAAATCAGAAGGATTTGAAGCGGCCACCCAAATTGTGGTAACGCTGAGTAATCATTCTATTGTAGCCACGCTCAATATTGTTCAGTCCACTATTTTAAAAGGCTGTGAAGCTAGTTTATCGGAAAGTGCGTGGGAGCGAATTGGTGCCGTAGAAGGTGACTATATTCGATTATCGCATTTTCCACCGTTAACCTCCTTGGGCTATGTGCGTTCCAAAATACATGGGAACACACTCAAAGCACATGAATTTGAAGCAATTATTAATGATATTGTGGGAGGGAAATATTCAAACATTCATTTGTCCAGCTTCATCACAGCATGTGGTCACGATAATTTAAGTATTCAAGAAATTGTCTATTTAACGAAGGCCATGACTAATGCGGGTGAGCAATTGCATTGGGATAATCCTGTGATTGTTGACAAGCACAGTGTGGGCGGGATCCCCGGAAATAGGACAACACCTATTGTCGTCGCTATCGTTGCGGCCGCAGGCCTCATGATCCCTAAAACATCATCTCGCGCTATCACATCACCCGCAGGTACTGCTGATACCATCGAAACCATGACAAATGTGAATCTATCGGTCTCGGATATTCAAGCGGTTGTTGCACGAGAGGGTGGCTGCATGGTTTGGGGTGGTGCGTTGGGATTAAGTCCTGCTGATGACATTCTTATTCGAGTGGAGCGCGTATTGGATCTCGATCCAGTAGGGCAGATGATTGCATCCGTTCTCTCAAAAAAAGCAGCAATTGGAGCAACACACGTTCTCATTGATGTCCCTGTTGGCCCTACAGCAAAAATTCGTTCAAACCATGATTTTTTGAAACTTAAAGATTATTTTTCTCGTGTTGGTAAGGCACTTGGTCTACATGTCTATACCTTGAAATCAGATGGGCATCAACCGTTAGGAAAAGGCATTGGCCCCTCATTGGAGGCAAAAGATATTTTGGCCGTGCTTCGTAACGATAAAAATGCGCCTGTTGATTTAAAAGAAAAAGCTATATTATTGGCATCCATCCTGATGGAGTTTAGTGGAACAGTGCTTCTTGGAACAGGGCTCGAATTGGCAAAACAATTATTGGAAAATGGGACTGCTTTGAAAAAATTTATGGCGATCTGCGAGGCACAAGGCGGGTTTAAAGAGCCCGCAACTGCCCCACTCTCATATGATATTTGTGCAACATCAGCCGGAATCGTTACTGAAATTGATAACCGAAGTCTTGCTAAAGTCGCAAAATTAGCTGGCGCACCGCATGACCCAACAGCCGGAATTGAGTTCTTTTCTAAAATAGGATCGCAGGTAGAGCCGGGGCAGGTAATGTATCGTATTCATTCTGAGTCAAAAGGTGCATTGGACTATTCATGTGCTTATGCTCTATCCATGCCGAATATAGTTAAAATAAACGGTGATAAATAACAAAAAAAGTTTTAGAGAAAGCAAAATCTCGTTCCAAAGTGTTTAATGAATCGCTTGAAAACGAAATCATGTCCGCTCCGGAAGAGGCTTAGGGTCACTCATTAACTTCGTTTCACCAATGGCAATGCACGCAGGATGCCTAATCGTCTTGAGCTACAAGAGCCACCAAAGTAAACCAAATCAATAAGGCGACAATCAATACCACAAAAAAACTGGTCAGATCTTCAGATAACCTATCTTTTAAAGGTTTGTATCCTCCCAGCAAGACAACCCAATTATCCATCTTTTTTATTGGGCTATTTTGAACCGCACGATCAAACCCGTAAATAGTCGCGTTATCCCTCATAAGTTCCAGATAATGAAACTGTCCTACTCGCATTTTATTTATTTTTTTAAAAGAGGTCGCGATGAATTGAGCCTTATATCGTTCTATTTCTTCTTTACCACCTCCATAGTTGGACTCAAATTCTTTATGATAAGTAACACCAACCCATACAAAAGGTACAGATTGTTTTGGAGAAAAAATAGGGAACGCAAAAAACAAATCTATCGTGCAATAAAGCCTGTGTTTGTAAGGAACTTCAAACGATGACATATAATAACCATAGTCATTTTTTTTAACCGTATACTCTCGAGTACTAAAAAATTTAGAAGCTTTTTGATTGTATATATCTGCAATATCATCCAATTTTACAACTTGAGTTAATCTATCTTCCAATAAAATTTGAGTAAAATAGATGACCAACGTTAAAAGACCAACTGCGGCAATCTGAAATAACTTTACCCCTCCATCGTATAACAACATATAGTTTAGGCGACAAAAACGAGGCCGAAGCCAATAAAAAACACTTAAGGTTGAGAGTATTGCTGGTACAATCAAGTACAACAGATTAGGATAATTTACAAATGTTTTTGATCGGATAAATATCAGCCAGTTCAACATACTACAACTGACTACCAATCCGATTAAAATAACAATAAAAGGAAAAAATGCCATTTTAAAACGAGGTGCTATTTTCATTGATAACATTCCATATACGCAAACCCAATGTTAAGTCCGTTCATGGCTTAACCGATTTTTGCTGATGAATTTCATTTCCTTAGCGTACGTTTTCGTAGCACTGGACTTCAAACCCCTATTGTAGCTAAGGATCCTTGAGAAACGAACAAAAACTTATTAATTGAGCAGTTGGAACAAGGTACGTTCGGACTAATAAGTGAAGCAGTCTGCCCAGGTTTTGATTATAGTGACATGAGCATCGCCACACCCGATCAACTTCGATTATCATTTCCAGATTTTTTGGATAAAATAAAACCTTATGTAAAATCAAAAGAATAATTAAATCTCAATATTTATAACAATTTTTCTAGTTGTTATGCAAAAGAACCGTAACGTTCTTGTCGATCGTGTTCCTGATCTTGGATTTGAGTTTGATTGATTTGTTCTATAACTGCATTAAATAAAAAAATTTCATCTAACAAGATTAAGTAGCTGACAGTCGAGCAGGTTAACCTCGATTTTTTAGCTCCTCATGTTGCCTTGGCCGTGAATAGTAATTTAACTGTGATGAATTGTTTGCAAGAACAAATCTACATATTGGAAAAGGTATTGAAAAAAGAGCCGCGCTTGGAATATGCCTTCGAACAGTTAACTAGCATTGATGGGATCGGCCTAATGGGTGACCCTAAGCTTCCTAAGCTTCTTCAAATGCGGCATATATCATAAGCGAGCCCTAAGATGGCTCTGAAATTTACTAACCTCAAAGCAATCATCATTGCTCTTCACCTGTTGATTAATTGCAAAAAAACCTTTCGTAGTGAGCATTAATGATGCACTAAATTCCTCCTGCGGAGTTGTCATGGCCATGGCATCGACTGCAGGTTGCTCATCCGGTGAAGTAGCGCTCAACTCATATTCATGACCAACCACCTCAGTCAAAGGCAATAGTGTACCAGCCAAGCGTGGATAATAATTGGTTGTCGCAATAAATAAGGCTTGAGCGTCATGCCATGGCATGGCACGGACCATTTTATGCAGCTTGGCATACAAGTAAGTGTTAATTTGATGCAACTGCAACTCATAACTTCGATCGCCATTCCATTCCAATGGAGTCAGCTCGTCTTTAATCACTTTTAACGCATGGATAAAGCAGGACTGATAATGTTTTATCAAATTAACCTGAGTAGCATTCAAACCATGATAAAAAGTTGAAAAGATAGTGTCGTTCGCGCAGCCATCATAGGGTTTTAACGCTTCGCGATAAATGCGGCTATGAAAATCATGAAGAAACGATTTGATCTCAGGTAGCGGCAGGTGTTCTTGAGCGACATGCTCCTCCGTAGCGGCGAGTATGAGCTGCACTTTACAGGCGACGCTGTTTGGAGGGCAGACTTGAATAAAAGGCGTCTGCTGCGTACTTCTGGTGGATGTGTGGTTGTTCTGTAAGTTTGTGGTGGTGTTCGTCCGGGCAGGCAAAATAGATGGATTTAATTTATTTTCTAACGCAGCCACACGCGCCTCTAACTTATCTAAATGATGATTTATTTCGTATATAGCCGTAGAAAAATAATCGTCCCAAGAATCAACTTTTGTTGTCATAGTTATTGTGTCACGTGAGATTAACTTTTCGAGAAGATCTAAAGCCGCCTTTATTTTATGAAACGCTTCGCTTGAACCGCCCGGTTTATCGGGATGCGTACGAAGAGCCGCTTTTAGGTAAAAGCCTCGAACATAAGACCAGCTTAATTGGCTGTTATTGCTGACATGAATACCTAATGCAATCAAGGAGGTTTGCATGGTTGGCTTAACTTCAAATAGTGGGCTACTCTCAGACTGTGACATCTGATAGAGAGGTGATTCTGGCAAACTACTGTTGACCTCTGGGCTTGTGTTGACAAACCCATCTGTTTCCGAGTCAGCATCATTGTTTTCAGAATGGAAACATTCCGTAAAGGGATTCCTCATTCTATTTCTGGCCCACTCAATCCAGCCTTGCCTCAAGTTATTCTGCGACTCCTCACTCATGTTTTGTTTAGGCATGTTTTCTTCTTCCAAAATAGGCGACTGATGTGCTCCATAAGCTGCAAAAGAGGCTAATGTGTATGTATTTAGTGCGTAACTATCAATATTAAACAACCAAAATAAAAAACGCACCATGGAATGACGTTGATGAACGTCAGCTTGTTGAGCCCACAAATGCTCCAACAAATCTTCATTCGCAATCAGATCATCAAGTCTGTCTGCAAGGTTATCGGCTTGCACAATCTGACTATACCGTAATCCCCAAAACCAATGGTAATTAAAATGACTTATGCTGGCACGGTCTAATGCAAATGACGACACAAGAAATTCTCCCTAGGTATGTGTAAGTGACTCTTCATTCCGACGAGTTGATTCTGATATCTCTTCGATGCTGGAATTCGTGTTCTCAGATTGAATTTTGGTAGCAAACAGGCCTTGGGTTGAGACTGACGCAGTTGTTGAACTTTGCCCTATCAGTAGTTTCTCCACTCTACCCAGTCGTTCTGCCAAATCAATGTTACGAGCCTTTGCCGCCGCAAGTTGCCCTTCAAGTGAAACAATTTTCAGCTCGTCTCCCCCCGGAAAAACCTCAGTTAAGGTAAATGGTTTATTTCATGGTTGATGTGTTCCATTAAATCAAAGGTCATTTGTACTTGGCCAATATTATCTGTTGCGAGGGTCAGTTGTGTACGAAGCATAAATGATTACATCCCGTTTGTGGTTTCTAAAATACAAAGCCCTTTATTCGATACATTGGACCAATATGAGAGCATCGTACGCTAAATGTTGACGAAGCTCAAGATGTAGCATCATGTGAGTAGACCCACCAGGTTACCCCAGTGGTCCCATCTTAGAACCGTACGTTCGGAATTACCGCATACGGCTCCCGAAACAATCGCAGGTTTCCCTCTATCAGCTAGCTTTTAAAAACATTGAGACCGTCTTCCAGTTTGTCGGGAATTTAAAACGCACGAGGATGTTGCTGAAGGTCTTCCACGAACGAAATAATCACCGACAGTATAAAACCAGTAAAATTTTCAGCTAACCTGTCCTTTAAGGGTTTATCCGGCATGGCGAGCGTTAGCGAAGCATTCTAGTTCGGTTTTGCAATTAAAAATCGGGCTGGTTTTCTTCACTGCGTTCGCAAAGACGGCAGCTACCTCACAATAATCTAAAACATCGATAAAAATTCTCAGTGGTAGCTGCGGCAAGTTCCGCATAATCCATTTGTCGCAATTCGCATATTCCCATTGCCACATGCTTCACCAAGGCCGGATGGTTTTGTTTACCACGAAAAGGCACCGGGGCAAGGTATGGGGCATCGGTTTCAATGAGCATGCGATCGAGGGGTACTTTTTTGGCAACATCATGCAACACAGTTGCGTTTTTAAACGTCACTATCCCTGAAAATGAAATGTAAAAATTCATATCGAGTGCACGGCGTGCAATGTCCCAATTCTCAGAAAAACAGTGCATCACCCCTCCTATTGCAGAGGCCCCCTCTTCTTCCATTAACAATAAAGTGTCTTCTGCCGCTTGGCGGGTGTGAATAATGAGTGGTTTTGATGTCATGATAGATGCGCGAATGTGCTCACGAAATCGCTGACGTTGTTGTTCTCGTGCGGTTTCTGTTTCTGTGCGGTAATAATCCAAACCCGTTTCACCAATGGCAATGCACGCAGGGTGCTGCGCCAACTGGACCAGTTGATTAGCGTTCAGCTCCGCATCCATTTCTGTGTTAGGGTGAATGCCAACTGAGATACTGATGTTAGGGTAATTATCAGCCAATTGATGCAAAGCAGGCAGATCAGCCAGTTCGCAGCAAACGCACAGCATGTGCTCAACGCCGTTTGCTTGGGCTTGATGGATGACTTCATCCATGTTTTGGTTAAAGTCGCCTAAATCCATCATGTTGATGTGGCAATGAGAGTCGACCAGTGAAGGTTGTGGTGTCATAGATTTTTCCAAAGGGTTACACTTACGGCACATAATAATGTGTTTTCAGCACTAAACGTATTCTACCTGAAAATCTTAGTTTTTGGAGGCTCAGCGTGGCATATGATCACGGCTGTCGCATTAAAATTTGATCAACCTGCCGTAGGTTGGGCCTTGGCCCAACAATCTAACTATTAGATTTCGTTTTATTTGACGAAGAGTAAGAAATAAGATCAAATGCCACATTCAAATTTTGATGAGGTGGCACGATGCATGAGGTTGGGTACATACGCATTTCTAGAAAAAAATTGTACCCACTCACTGAGATTTTATTTGTGGTTTTGTGTGGCAGTATCTGTGGGGCTGAAAGTTGGCGAGATTTTGTATTGTTTGGTGAATCAAAAATTGAGCTTTTAAAAGAATAT
>CANJSM010000089.1 GCA_947477015.1 Legionellaceae bacterium | reverse complement strand
TGGAAAATAATTTGCACTGGACATTAGCTAGATTGTTGGGCCAAGGCCCAACCTACGGCAGGTTGATCAAATTTTAATGCGACAGCCGTGGATCAATTCTACTGAAGAGTATGTGACTATCAGAAGACAGCCTGAAACGATATTTGAGTTGCTATCGTATAGATGCTAAAATTGGTTAAAAAAAAGGCGATTCAGTTCTGCAGAAATCCCCATAGTCGAAATTAATTTAAATGAGAGCTTTTAAAATGAAACATATTATTGCCATCCTATTTGGAATGTCATTGGCCATTACCTTGCAAGCAGCACCCACGCCCAAAATAATGCCATTTAAGGGGTTGCATCAACTAGCCAGACATACAATCAAATCGCAATCCCCTACTTCTAATGAAACGTATGCTGATTTCAGTGGCAACTGGTTAGGACATTGTCATGAGAAAGCAGGAGACGTAGAGAAAGATACTACGAACGAGCATTATCATATTGAAAACAATGATCATTGGATAAAAATATTCGATGAGGATGGTTCTGATGAATTTGAAATTGGAACGCATATGAATGAGCATGAAGAGAATGAGAAGGGATTTTCAGCAACCCACCTCATCTTCAATTGGGTGAACCACTCTACTCTATTGTTTAATCTGGTTGGAATTGAAAGTCTCAAGGATTCCGAAGGGTCTCCATCAACAAATACAACCTCACTACGTGCTTTATTTACACTGAAAAAAAATGATTCATTAATTGCGCAATTTGAAATTTTAGACATTGAAAATGATGCAGAGTCCTCTCATGTCATTGCAACATGTGAATATGTGAGGCAATAATGCTGAATGCTAAATGGGTACGAACTTGGATGTTGATAGGGGTGAACACACATTTTCTTCCTCTATAAAGACACGCACAGAAGCGGCGCTTTCAGCGTTACCAGCTCTATCATCACGCTGTCATCGCCACTGCCAAGCCACACCTGACCATCTTGTATAGTGCAATGAAGTTTCATATTGCGCTGGGCCATTTTGGCGATAGCTCGGCTGCTTTCGATAGGCAAGCTAATCACCGTCAAATTTTTAAGCCGTTCAAACTGACCGCTGTTTTGTGCGAACCACAGGTCAACCACTCGCCCGCCATAACCGTAAACAATGACCTGATTCGCGCGTCCACAGGCTTTGCGGATTAATTTTTCGTCAGGCATACCAACGTCTATCCACAACTCGATTGCGTGAGTTAAATCCTTCTGCCACAAATCAGCCTCGTCTTCGTCGGTCATACCTTGCCCGAACACCAAGTGTTCATGGGCGTGTAAACAAAAGGCCAGCAGGCGCATCATCATGCGCTCATCCGTTTCCGAA
This sequence comes from Legionellaceae bacterium, assembly GCA_947477015.1. Classification (GTDB taxonomy): domain Bacteria; phylum Pseudomonadota; class Gammaproteobacteria; order Legionellales; family Legionellaceae; genus DDPF01. Next base: position 8,265 of record CANJSM010000089.1, on the reverse strand, counting down.
GGATGCTGCGCAATGGTGAGCGCATGATCTTGGTAATAGTGGCGTTCCATGTCCGCAATTTGCAGATTGACTTTGATGATGGTTGATTTGATAGCCATAAGTTATTCTTCTTTCGACTCCAATGATGCTTGATGTGAGCAGTCCCAAATAGGCCCTGTGATTAAAGAAACAATCCGTTGCACCCTAAAATTTAACGGATCTTGTTTTTTTGCCCTGTACTAGGCTTACAAAATAAGAAAAAAAAGGGTTTTCTTTTAAGCAAATCTTAAGGTCTTTGGTGCCGACGCCATCAAGAATATATTTCACGTCAGGCACAAAATCGCTGAGTATTTTTAATATATCAGCATCACTGGTTTTGCTTTTATCTAGCTCCTTCATTTGCTGCTCTATCATTCTAATAGTGAGTTTCTTATGATAATTTAACATATTACCCTCTTTTGACTGCGGGCCTTCATGGCAATACGGGTATTAAACATAGAACGCATATTTTTATCCTGTAAACCTAAATAAAATCCCGAAAAATTGACGTACAGAGTGATTATAATGGATTCAGCTTACGATTGGTATAAGGGACACAATACGTGCCATCCTCCCATTGGTTAAGGAAGTGAAGAAGCTAAAGGACCGATTAACAGCGCAATAACTTCACGTAACTATTGCCGCAAAACCCAAGAGGCGGTATCCTTACCAACCCACTCGAATTTGAAATATCATACCCATGGATACTGTTTACAAACCACAACTAGTCGAAGAGCAAGCTCAACAATATTGGCTCAAAAAACAATCGTTTAATGTCACAGAGGACTTAAACAAAGAAAAATTTTATTGCCTATCAATGTTTCCATACCCCAGCGGCTCATTACACATGGGGCACGTACGCAATTACACCCTAGGCGATGTGATTGCTCGTTATCAGCGAGCTTTAGGTAAAAATGTATTGCAACCCATTGGTTGGGATGCCTTTGGTTTACCCGCTGAAAATGCGGCTATTAAGCACGGCATTCCCCCGGCTCAATGGACCAAACAAAACATTGCGTCCATGAAAGCGCAATTTTTAAGGCTAGGTAACGCCTATGACTGGCGGCGTGAAATTACCACATGCGATCCCTGCTATTACCGCTGGGAACAATGGTTTTTTATACGGTTATATGAAAAAGGCCTGGTTTATAAGAAAAATGCTGTGGTCAATTGGGATCCAGTTGACCAAACTGTTTTGGCCAACGAACAAGTTGTTGATGGCCGAGGTTGGCGTTCTGGCGCGTTAGTTGAAAGAAAAGAAATATCACAGTGGTTTATTAAAATTACAGCCTATGCTGACGAATTACTGCGCGATTTAGACACATTGGACGGCTGGCCTGCGCAAGTCAAACAAATGCAACGCAATTGGATTGGTCGCTCTGAAGGCAGTGAGATTTATTTTAAAGTTCATGATTTCCCCAAACGTCTTAAAATTTACACGACACGTCCTGATACATTAATGGGCGCAACTTATCTTGCTGTCGCACCCGATCACCCTCTTGCAAAACAAGCGGCCAAAACAAATGCCAACGTGCAAACTTTCTTGGATAGTTGCCAAGGCGTTAAAATGGCCGAAGCTGAAATAGCAACCATGGAAAAACGCGGAATCGATACGGGCATGAAGGCCATTCATCCTATAACAGGTGAAGACGTACCCATCTGGATCGCAAATTTTGTACTGATGCAATATGGTTCAGGTGCAGTGATGTCTGTTCCAGCACACGATCAACGCGATTGGGAATTTGCTAAAAAATATCAGTTACCCCTAAAAGATGTCATCAAACCTGAGCAGCCTCACGACTTATCGAGTGCTGCGTTCACCGGAGAAGGTATCCTTATCAACTCTAGTCAATTCGATGGATTAACCTCCTCTGATGCCATGAAAACCATTACAGGGCACCTTGAATCACTAGATGCTGGAAAAGCTACTGTCAATTACCGCTTACGCGACTGGGGAGTCTCTCGTCAACGCTATTGGGGTACCCCCATTCCGATGATTATCTGTGATGACTGCGGCATAGTGCCTGTGCCTGAAGATCAATTACCGGTTGTTTTACCTGAACAAGTAGAATTAACCGGCAACGGTTCTCCACTGGCGCAATGTCATGACTTTATCCATACGTCTTGTCCTAAATGCGGGCAAGACGCGCATCGTGAATCAGACACGTTTGATACGTTTGTAGAGTCATCATGGTACTACGCACGTTTTGCCTGTAAGGGCCAAGAAAATGTGATGCTGGATGACCGTGCTAAATATTGGACGCCAGTTGATCAATACGTTGGCGGTATTGAACACGCTGTCATGCATTTACTGTACGCACGATTTTTTCATAAGCTCATGCGTGATGAGGGGTTAGTAAACTCTGACGAACCCTTTAAAGCCTTACTCAGTCAAGGCATGGTATTACGAGACGGTCACAAAATGTCCAAATCTGTCGGGAATACCGTTGATCCAAATCATTTAATTGACACTTATGGTGCAGATACCGCACGCTTGTTTATCATGTTTGCAGCACCTCCAGAGCAATCACTTGAATGGTCCGATACCGCTGTAGAAGGTGCGCATCGTTTCCTAAAACGTCTATGGGCTTTTGCATGCCAGCATGAGGCATTATTCTTAGAGATCAATGAATCGTTTTTAGATAGAAATAACCCAGTCAATTGGCAGGCGTGTGACAGCCGTTTAAAAAAATCACGTTTGGTTGTTCACCAAATTCTGATGCAAGCCACCAATGATTATGAGCGCCAGCAATTCAATACCGTTGTTTCCGGCTGCATGAAAATGTTCAATGAACTCAGTACCTATTCCGTTGAAACAGAAGAGGACAAGTTCTTTTTACATTCAGGCATTAGCTTCTTACTTCGTCTGCTCGCCCCCATTACGCCGCATATTTGCCACGCCTTATGGCAGCAACTGGGCTTTGAGAAAGCGATTATTGATGCGCCATGGCCCAAGTTTGACAAAAATGCGCTCAAAGTAGAAGAGGTTGATTTTGTGGTGCAAGTCAATGGCAAACTACGTGCTCAATTTACAAGTCACGTGGATACGTCAGAGGCGTCGCTCATTGAGATGGCATCAACCCATGCTGCTGCTTTTTTAGTGGGCAAAACCATCAAGAAATCCATTGTCATTCCGCACCGTCAATTAATTAATCTGGTGGTTGGCGAGTGAAAATTCGTCAACAATGCATAATATACCTGGTCGCTTTGTTGCTGGCTGGGTGTGGCTATCATTTACGTGGCATGCTGGAGATGCCACGTTGGTTTAATCATGTATCCATTATCACTGACAACGCCAATCGTGATTTGGCGCCGTTATTAAATGGCCAGCTCAAAGCTTACCAGATCAACGTGTGCGCTGATCCGTCTTTAGCAGCGTATTGGTTAATCATCGAAGAAGATAGTTTTCAACAACAAGTTGGCAGCATCAGTTCAAGTACAACCCCACGTCAATACCAATTATTTTATTCTGTACAGTTTAAATTACAACAAGCCAAAGGCAAAGAAATCTTGCCAAGTACGCGCATTATGATCACAAGACAAGTAACACTTAATAGCGACCGTATTTTAGGCTCAACCAATGAAGAAGACTTGACCAAAACTGAAATGCAACGCGAAGCTGCCATGCGTATCATTGATCGATTGAGCCGTATTCATGAACATTAAACACTCAGCCATTGCTCCCAGTTTGCGTCAAAAATTACATGCGTTGTATATTTTAACCGGTCAAGATCATTATCTCCTCAATGAAACCGCACTACACATCAAGAAGGCATGGCGCCAGCGTGGGGAATGCGATGAACGCACCCTCCACATGAATGGTGCGAGTGACTGGGAGCTGCTTCAAGAAGAGGCCAACAGTTATTCTCTGTTTACAGAATTTGTGTTAATTGACGCACGTTGTGATAAAAAAACCATCGAGGTCGCAGGGAAAAAGATATTAAAACACTACACAGATAACATCAACTCACGCTGCTTGATTATTCTTCGCGCCCCTAATGTTCCTGCCAAGCAATTGCAGCCGCTAGCCAACAATGAACACACGGTATTAGTGCAGATTTACCCGTTATCACCCACCGAATTACAACGCTGGATAACAACACAATTACAACACCACGGGCTTCTTTATGAGCCTGAAATACCCTCTTTAATTCATCAACACACACAAGGGAATATGCTTGCATGCGCCCAAGTGATTGAGAAGCTAGTTCTAATTAGTCAACAAGGTGATTGCCTAACCTCAGAAAAAGTGTTGGAGCAACTCAGTGACCAATGTGATTATCAGTTATTTGAATTAGCAGAAGCCTGTTTATCTGCACGCCCTGAAAAGGCTATACACCTGTTACGCCAAGCTTGCCAAAACAAAACAGAGCCGACGCTAATTTTATGGCTTTTGAGTCAGGAAATTCGACAGTTGATCCAATTAGACCACCTACGTCAACAAGCAGTGCCCTTCTCTACAGCGTGCAGTCAATTAAGAATCTGGCCGCAACGTGTTAAATCCTATGAAAACACCTTGGCACGAGTTCCTCGTGCCAAGCTTCAACAGCTATTAAACGTTTGCCAAGGATTGGATACACAAATTAAATCAGTTCAAAGCCCAACGATTTGGCATGGCCTAGAACGTGTTGCACTGGCACTTTGTTAATTCAGCTGCCATTAGGCCTGCTGAATCATCTCCATAGAAGTCACTTGTGAGTTTTTATCAAACATTGCCATTTGTTTAAAAACTTCAGGGGTATACCCATAGATCCAGTTTACCAACGGATCAAAATGCTGGTACAAACGCGACTTGCTTCTGTATTCATCTGAGGGCAAAGATGTCATTTTTACCACTAACATCAGTAGGGCTACGATAAAAACACCTCGAACCAAACCAAATCCCATCCCTAATAATCGATCTATCCCACTTAAACCGGAACGATGTAGAAGCATACTGAGCACTGTATTAACCACGGCACCCAAAATCAAGGTTCCAACTAAAACAGCAATAAATGACACCGCGATGCATGCGGTTTTATCAGAAATATACGGATGAACCCAAATTGACACCGTTTTTGAATAAGTGGTTGCCAACCAAATGGCCAGAACCCACACGCCCAAAGCAATCAATTCTTTAACAAAACCACGAAACATACCTGTAACAATTGATAGTCCAATGACACCAATAATGGCGCAATCTAACCAATACCAAGAAGTCATGTTTAACTTACCCCTGTATGAACAAGATATCCGTTCAATTGCAGATTAGTGGCTATTTGTTTTTTCAAATTCTGTGCTTCAATTTTTTTACTGCCCATCCCTGCTACCACTTTATAAAATTGACCTTTTTTGCTTTTATACACTGTGTACGATGCCTCATAGCCTTGTTTTCTTAAACGGGCCACTAAAAATCGAGCATTACTTTCTTGCGAAAACGACGCCAGCTGAATACCATAACCTTCTTTGTTAATAACAGCAGGCTCCTTCACAGCCACGGCTTTAGCGGGTGCTACGGCAGCTTTTGAGGGCACAACTGCTGAAGCCAACACAGACTTCAGAGGCATCTCAACTTTAACCAAGACTGAAGCTGGACTTTGACTCAATGATTGAGCTTTAGCGATAACTGCGGGCTCAGGTTGATGATTCACATGAGGAAGCTCAACATGAGCAATTTTCACGGATTTAAGCATAGCAGTCTGTTGAGGAATATCGACTTTAGGTGCCACAGGCTTCGCGGGCAACTTTAACGAAAGATTGAGACTTTCCTCAAAATGCTGATTTGATTTTTTCATCATGGCAGGCAAAAAAATCACACCAATGGAGACAAGAACAACTATGCCTGTCAGTCGATGCTTAATGCGTTCGCTCATCATAAATTTCATCTAAACTTCTCCTGTTCCATCTCTTTGGCAGCCATGACCGCACTCACCATCAGAAAAGAGCCATAAATTACAATTAAATCACCCGTATTCGCTTTTTGCACTGCCGCATGGTAAGCCGTGACAGGATCGCTGTAACAAGGAGCCTGTCTACCTTGTTCCTCACAGAAAACCTCAAGCAACATGGACTCACTTGCAGCACGCTTCCCAGTTAGCTTAGCAAGGTACCAAAAATCTACACAAGAATCCATGGGTCTTATTAAACCGCAAAGATCTTTGTCTTTCAATCCCGAAAACACGGCATGTACTTTTCCACTCGGTTGCAATCGTTTAATAAACTCTGCAAGTAAGGCAACCGCCTGGGGATTATGAGCTACGTCAAACAATGTCGTGACATCGCCATGCACTAGCTGCTGTCGACCTGATAAACAAACCGAGTCCATTGCAAGGGTCAATTGTGCGTTATTTATAGGCAGTTTGTCAAGCAGCAACCCGGATGCAATGACAGCCGCTGCAGCCGCTTTTTGATTAATATTAGGCAGAGGTAATTGCGTAATTTCACCGAGGTGGCGTTTTATAATTAGAGTCTTATCGACTATTGTTTCAAATGAATAATCAACCCCAAGGGTAAGCATTCGACTATTTAGGGCTTGTGCGCGCTCAACAACACTGTTGGGTGGTGAGTAATCTGCGTAAATAAAACGTTGGTTTTCTCTTAAGACCCCTGCTTTTTCATAACCTATAGCCTCAATGGTCTCGCCTAAATGATCTTGATGATCCAAATCAACAGTCGTGATAATCGCAAGGTCTGCATCAACGCAATTTGTAGCATCAAGACGCCCCCCCATGCCTACTTCGAGAATGACCAGATCAAGTGAACATTGTTTGAAATAATACAAGGCAGCTAATGTGGTCATCTCAAAATAGGTCAGATGAATGTCGCCGCGAATATCTTCAAGCAAAGAAAAAGCGGCACACAGTGATTCATCAGAGATGGGTTGACCATTGATACAAATGCGTTCGTTAAACCTCAATAAATGAGGTGAGGTATAGGTTCCGACTCGATAGCCCGCGGCCAAATAAATGGCTTGCAATGAGGCGACGGTTGAACCTTTGCCATTGGTTCCAGCAACAGTAATGACTACTGAACCCAATGTACATAAAGACAAGCGCTCAGCAACGGCTTTTACGCGCGTTAAACCGAGCTGAATTTCTTGCTGATGGCGGTTCTCCAATAAGACCAACCATTCATTAAGGGACAAATTAGTCATCAATCCCTCAGCAAGGTTCATCCAACTGATTTACTCCTGCTCGATGAGTTAGTTTAGCTATGAGTTCAGCAATCGTTTGTTGCAAATCCTTACGCTCAACAATCATGTCAATGTGGCCATGTTCGAGCAAAAACTCACTGCGCTGGAACCCTTCTGGTAGCAATTGACGAACCGTTTGTTCAATGACTCGTGGTCCTGCAAATCCGATTAACGCATTGGGTTCCGCAATAATGACATCGCCTAAACTAGCAAAACTCGCAGATACACCACCCATAGTCGGATCGGTCAAGACAACAATAAAGGGCAACCCGGTTTCAGAAAATTTAGCCAATACCGCAGATGTTTTCGCCATTTGCATCAATGAAAACAAGCCTTCCTGCATCCTTGCTCCACCACTGGCGGTAAAACAGATAAAGGCCCGCTTTTCAGCCATGGCCACATTAACACCCCGGACAAACTTCTCTCCTACTGTAGCCCCCATGGAGCCACCCATGAACTTGAATTCAAATGCGCTAGCAACCACCGGCTGTTGATTTAAGAAACCTTTCATAACAACCAAAGCTTCTTTTTCGCCGGTTGCTTTTTGTGCTTGAGTAATTCGGTCTTTGTATTTTTTAGAGTCACGAAATTTCAAACGATCGATAGGCTCTAAATCGGCAGCAATTTCATTTTGTCCTACACCATCTAAAAATTGTGCTAAACGATCTCGGGCAGAGACGCGATGATGATGATTGCATTTAGGGCAAACAGAGAGGTTTTTTTCAAGTTCTGTGCCATACAATACTTCGTTGCAACCCAAGCACTTCACCCACAATCCCTCGGGAACACCTTTTTTCTGCGACGTTTCTGTTCTTATTTTTGAAGGAAGTAAGTTTTTTAGCCAACTCATAACATTAATCCATGCTAATCAATATGGTCAATATTATACGATCAAAACACCGGTTTAGGAAATCTCATCATCACAGCATCACGGCTGTCGCATTAAAATTTGATCAACCTGCCGTAGGTTGGGCCTTGGCCCAACAATCTAGCTATTAGATTTCGTTTTATTTGACGAAGAGTAAGAAATAAGATCAAATGCCACATTCAAATTTTGATGAGGTGGCACGATGCAT
>CANJSM010000088.1 GCA_947477015.1 Legionellaceae bacterium | reverse complement strand
TGTAGCACGGCTACACTCAACTAATTTACTCATGTGATCAAGGCATACTTATCGCAAAAGGCACAGGTCAAGACCTGACCCCGAACCCCTTTTTGACCCCGAACCCCTTTTTATGATCAAGGCATACTTATCGCAAAAGGCACAGGTCAAGACCTGACCCCGAACCCTTGTGCTTTTTATGATCAAGGCATACTTATCGCAAAAGGCACAGGTCAAGACCTGACCCCGAACCCCAGTATTACCCGGTGGATCTGGTCTATTTTTCATGCGACACGGGTTGGATGACGATAAAACGCAGGCAGGCGTGGTTCATTGAGACTTAGTTTTGGCTGTTTTTTGATCACGGTATTTTCGGAAATTAGGGAGTAGGGTGTTTATAATTCCTATACCCTCGTATCGCAGTTGTTTCTGGACAGATCATCACTTAAACGACTCAGGCATGTTGGTACAATTGGTATTACTGTCAGTAAAAAACATTGGGGAAAATCTATTGGTAAAAAAATGATATTAGCAGCCTTGGATTGGGCTCAACCACAAAAGATTTCGAAATTGCAATTATCGGTTAGAAGTGATAATACGAGCGCCATAAAATTATATGAAAATTTGGGGTTTATTACAGAGGGAACGATTACGAGAGCCGTTTTAATAGAGGGTACTTACTTTGATAATTACCTAATGGGGCTGGAGTTATAACAACCGTAGTAACCCTCCACGTCACGGTGTTGTTGGTTTATTTAACCGAACGGATACAATTAATTTGTTAAATTTATGCATTAATCTTCATGATCAACTATAATACATGGTGAGCATTCCATTTGGTTGGGGTCGGTCATGCCTTTAAGCAGTTTGCCAAAACACCTAGGATTTAGTCAGAAAAAATCACCTCTTTGGAAAGCCATTTCAGAGGAAGAGTTTAATGCGAGTCATGAACTGATCGGTTGGTTTTTGCGTAGAGAAGAGATGCTGCGTAGCTTAAATCCTGATGTAGAGCCTACGGTTAAGTTATGGAGTAAAGGCTTAGATCCGGCGGTTCGTGATGTTTATTTTAAACCCGTTGAAACATTTTTCGAGTTCGTATCCACAGAATTCTCAACAAGACGCTATAAAATTGATTTAAATCTGCTCTCTATATTTGATTCATTTAATGACCGTGTGTTTAGTCAAAACAATCGGGCATGTGTACTCGATGAGCTGATTAGTTTTTTGGGTTTATTCTATCGACATCAGATTGGTTTTTCTCATCAAGAAGTGTTTTTTGTTCCTAAAGGACAAACACCACCAACCACATTTAGACCTGGAATCGATAAGATTTGTGACAATCTAGAGGCGTATAGTAAAGCGGTCTCTTCTTTTTCTTATCAAGCGGCCAAAGCGATATTAAATCGGTTTGCTCCCGATGAATCAAATGATCTTCATCGGTTGATTGTTCGTGATTTTTCTGAAGTGAAAGCTTGGGGTTTTGATGATAATCCGGCTTTAAAAGACATCCAATATTATAGCTCAGCAATGAATGCTCATTATATTGCAAGTCAGCGGTCTAAGGAGCTTTCTCAACGACCCTATACCCGCCTGGCTTTTGGTCCTGCTGTCTCGATAGAACAAGTGCTGGACGAGCTTAGAGCCAAGAGATTCCCTTGGAAAGAAATGACGTTGATTCTCAAAGGGGAGCAATATGAAGATCCACTGGTTAGAAAAAAGGTTCAAGAAGCAGTTATTCAGTTTGCAGAGCAAAATCGTCTCACGTCTATCTTGCAGGTTGTTTTGCTCACAAAAATGTCAGATGATCTGACGCTGCAAGATTTGAAACCCGATTTGTCCAAAGAGAAAGAAGGATATAGTCCTTTGGCACATGAAATGGGCTATTATTTATCTAATCCAGCGTTGCTTTCAAGCATTTTTCGTCATATCCAAGCGCCAAACCCATCCGTAGAAGAAACGTGGTTTGAGAAAGAAAAAGCATCCTCACCCACAATACCTTCGTTGAGTTTTCAGCAAGGATACATCACAAGTCCTGATCCAGAGGGGCATGTCAGAGCCAGTAAACACGCCAGCAAAGTACAATTAAAATCACGTGTGGCACTTTCTCTTGTGCAAGAAGTGAATCAGGTGGTTCAAGAAAATCAAATGGTCAGCGAAGAGCAATCGTTGTCGCAGCGACAAGAATTAAGCCAAACCCAAGAACGTATGCAGCAGCAACGTCAAAATGTGTCGATGGATTGGACGCTGCAACCTTTTGCCCCTGGATTTTCTGATTTTTGTGACGCACTGGCACAAGAAGCAAGACGTCGATTAGATGCGAAAGACAGCGATAGCGCTATCCCGAGTATCTACATTACAGAGCGTTATCGACGTGCAAAAAATCAATTTTATACGCAACTGCTTGAAGACCATGCCTTTCGTGTCAAGCTTGCTGCGAGAATTTTTGGGACAGGGTACGCCCTCCAAGAAGACGTTTTTGTACCGATTTATCTCAAGGACTATTCTGTGCACAGTATTTCATCATCGATGCGTTGTTTTTTAGACAATATAAGACAACTACAAGATGGTATGTATGACAACGAGCGTTTCTGTGATCGATCTGTGCTCACAGGGCAGCGTGTACTTGTTTTTTATCGTAATCATCGAGGAACTAACGCGTGGAATCCTGAGCCCATTTATGAGGTCAACGGGGATAACCTTTATTATTCCCCACAGGTCTTGTACACAAGGGTGGATCCAACGCACCATTGGCAAAGCCATTTAAGTGAAGTAGTGTTGCTTCCCATGGAGGATCTTGCCTCGGTTGATTCATCCCAAAAAGCCGAACTGATTCAAGCAACTAAAGCCTTGTTGGGTTTATTTCAACCCAATGAGTCGTTATCGATAGAGCAAATCAAAGTCCTTGAAGCACAATTTATGATACTCAACCAATTCTATTTCAAAGACAACCCCGATTATTTAAGGGTTTTGAGCCAATTCATGTCGTTGTTTGAACCGCCATCGGCTGATTTTTTAAAGATCATGCTGCAATTGTGGATCAACGGCCATAAAGGAAAAATGACGGAATTTTTTAAGTTATTATTGTATTTAGAATCAAAAAATATGCTTGGATATTTTTATACCCTGTATTTTCAATATGCCACTCATGTCCTGTCTGTGTTCAATTTTTTGCGACCTCAAAACGTTGCTTTTAGAGATAAAGTCAAACTCACAGGTCAAGCGGCGATGCGTAGTGATTCACCTTATTTAACCCATCACGCGTTTATTGGATTGACAAGATTGCCCGCAGACTCGGATTGCCAAACGTTTGGTCTCCATGTTTTGATGTTTTTTGCACAAAATGGCGGATCTATCGATTACTTCGAATATGCCTTGATTGAAGAATGGTGGCAACACACCACGTTAAAACTCCTACAATACACCGGTGATCAACAAGAGGCACAACGGCTCATGCATGTTTTGGTTCAACAGTTAGTCACGTCAGAAGGGTTGAATTTTTCCCCGCTTTGTGAGCCCCACCATTTTTTTGTCAGTTTAAATCATGTCATTGATTCGGCCATCAAGCATCATACCTTACACGAGCAGTTACAAGAACTTCGATCGCTTTCTCTCATGGATGCCGATTTTGCACTCACTTACAATGACTACCCAATTGTCTCTGCGGAAATGGAGTTTGATCCTGGGACAATTGATCCTGTGACTAAAAGCTATGCCGTTTCAAAAGAAGCCTTAGAGGCTGATTTATTTCATCATACGTCATCGTCTCCTTCTTTAAAAAGAGCCATTTTCCGTTATCTAGGGGGGCAAACGCTGCGTGAGGATTTGGCATTATACCGAACGCTTTTTGCACGTCTTGTTGTAGAAGAGGATGAGCCCCTCCACATTGCATTCTCTGAATGGTTGATTGGGTATATGGCGATACAAACCAGCGAAGATCACTATTCTCCTCAGCTTGATGAAACGCAACAAACCATAGCAGCGTTTGAGTGGGGAAGACGCAACGGATTAACCGATGAGCAGATCACCCATGGATTGCGGCGTTTTTGGATGGAATACCATCAATTGGAACGGGATGAATTAAAAGGCAGTGTCACGCTGATTGGTATAACGCCTGATTATTGGCGTGGAAAAAAGAAGATTCCCGCTGTATTTATGCAAAAATTTAATGCGCGCCAATTGGGACGTTTCTTATTCACTCATCAAGATGAAATCATCGCGAGTAGCGTGAGCGATATACCTCATTTGGCTGAGACGCTCCTGCAACGGTTGATTGAAGATCATTACGGATCAAACGACATCAAGGCTTCGAAAAAAATGGTGTTGCAGGTGATCAACGCACGTTATTCAACGCTCACCTTGCAAAATTTGATGACTGATTTGCCAAAGATTCAAGTGTTTATTGAACAGTATGGATATTTGAACAAATCGTATGCGGGATCCTATTTTTATAGCGCGTTCAAGCACCTTATCAACGTGACCCCAAATTGGGATGCTTGTTTAATTTGTCTAGAATTACTCAATACCATGATGTCGCTAGGGTTTCAAGTGCCTATCGAGCTGTGCCAAATGTTTTTGATGGAGGTCACAAATCGCCCTCACTTGCGTGAACACTTGTTGGATGCAAAACCGTTACTTGGAAAAATCCTTGCACTATTCTCTGAAAACAAAGAGGACGCGTTACACCTGTCTTGGCTATTTGATGTTGCGGAGCGTTTTCTGGTGTTTGAACCCAAAGAAGCACTGCGGCTGTTAGACTCGTTGTTGCAACACATCCATTCGCCCGAAGGGTGTGCGTTTTTTAAAGCACAATCTCAAGTATTAAGTAATGATGCGCTACGCCGGGTGGTCATGCTGGTCGACAACTACCGTATTCCTATCGCCTTTATGGCTAAATTGTGCGAAGAAAAATGCGATTTTCGTGAGCTAGAATCATTTCTTGAGCAGTGCGATAAAACGAAGATACAGCCCTTATTCGTGCTGGTTCATGGTCTTGATAATAGGCTGTCGCAGATGTTGCAATTACAGCGGCTTCCCTATGATGCTTTAACCCGTCTTGCCAATTTGGTGTCCCTTCATGCTTTGTCAGCTGAACAGCTTGTAGAATTTGTTGAAAGCGGGCATTTGATGACCCGCATCACAGCCTATGAACGTGCATTGTACGCACAAAACCAGGCACGTTTTACCGTAGATGCCCCACGCTCAAAAGGGTTGATAGCCAAGATTCGCTATCAATCAGGGGAAGAAGATGACGGTGTGCCGCTTTCTGAGTTAGAGCAGGCTCACTTACTGGATGATTATGTCAACATGATGTCTTATATGACCATCAATCCTGTGCTCATTGAAGAGGATGAAGAAGGTCAGATCACACCCTTCACGATTCATCAGCTGGATGATAGGCAATTCAAGGTGGTGTTTAAGCATATTCAACATCAAATCAATACCTGCGCTTCCCCTCATGATTATGAACTGGTCTTGTTGGCCCTGTCTTGTGAAGCCATGCATCGCGTGCGCCTCCCTTTTCCCAGAGATACGCAAATTTTAGTCGAGCTGAATGCATTAAGACACAAAGGCCATCTCATGCATGGTGTGAAAACAGGCGGAGGGAAAAGTATCATCACGGCATTTGATGCAGTGAGACAGTGCGCCCATCATCAAACGGTTGAGCTCGGTACTGAAAATCACAAATTGGCCTTAGATCACATTCGAAAATTTTCCGATTTTTACGCTTATCTGGGGATAGATTGTGCTAAAAGCGTGCTGAATGCGAATAGCCGTCGCCGTGAATATGTGGACCATGGCGTCAATTGTTCTACTCCAGGATCATTTGATTTATTCCACAAACAAATGCTGCTTGAAGGAAAAAAACTGCCGACGAAACGATCAATATTATTAGATGAAGGGGATGCCGCCCTTGGTACCACAGTCCAGTTTCGTCTTGCTGCATCCATGAACCCGATCTTAAAAGACGTGGCATCGTGGGAGATTTTGTATCATGGTGTATTAGATTTTATTGAGGAACAACAGCTCTTTACCGAAAATCCTTGTTCTTCTTCACAAGATGTGACGAATCTTCGATTGTTTTGCAAAACGAAGAACACAACGGAATCGTTTGCACGGTTTATGGATGAAATTCCAAATGATTTATTGGATGAATTGATAGAATCAGCCAAAATCACCGACGCACTGGATGAGCATGTTGATTTCAGTATTTTGCCTAAAACAAAAGAGAAAAAGGTTTATTATGCCGCGCCCATTCTTGAAAATACCAAACGGCCTGATCTCAAAGTCAGTTATGCACGTGCTGTACAGCAATTGATACATGTGAAGTTAAAACGTCAGTTTAAAGAACGCTACCCTTTTGATTTAGATCCCATCAGTGAAACCTTAATCGTGAGCAGCATTAAAAATTATGTGGACACCTGCCGCATGGAAGGAGGACAACTCTGTTTATATACGGCAACGCCAGGATCCAATGTTGAGATCAAAGAATATCACGACAGTCATGACATCAAAGTATTCAAATACCCTAGCTTTTATGATGAGGATTTGGCTGTTGATTTAGGCCTTTACATGGCGGATGATATTGCCTCTCAGCGTCACTTGATTCATGAACAATTAAACCGTCATCAAACCCTTTATCCTGACCAACCGTATCTTTTGATCACTGATAGTCCATTGGAGGCCATCGAGTTAACCCAATATCTTCAGAGCAATGCTTACGGGAATATTCAGACGTATCTTGGCGATGATCAGGAAGGCTTTCTTGAAGAAGAAGTGATAACGAAAGCGGGGAAAGAGGGCGTCATCACAGTGACGACCGAGAGTCTTGCACGGGGTGCTGATTTTAAGACCCAACATCCCAGAGGAATTTTTCTGATTAATGCGTGCACCCATCTGACCGAAGCAAAGCTTATCCAAATTATGGGCCGAGTAGCTAGAAATGGACAACCGGGCGAATATCTGACGATATTAAATCGTGAAAAACTGTTGGTCGCCGCTGTAGAGGATGTGAACGACACCTTTAAGGCCAACCAAAAACAAATCAGTGTGCAAGAGTTACAAGAACGACTTAAAACACGTTTATTAGAAGAGGCACGCGATCATGTCATCACGCATTGTCTTTTAGGATTAAAACGCAAAGCAGATACCATCTTAGTTTCTCAGCAAGGCTCTGGTGCATCATGGATTGATCAACAAACCTTGCATACCACGTTGCGTGATCTGAATGATCGGTTGGAAACGCGTTTTTCGCAATGGTTAGGGGATCGGTTCGAATTAGAGCCTTTGGAAAAAACGCGTTTTTTAGAGGAACTGGTTGCGTTGTACCAAAGCACGCTCAACCGTTGGATCACGGATGACACCTTCAAAGAGTTGAACGTGATTGTCCCTCCTGTGCCACTCGAATCCTTATCGTCCATGCCTACACTGAATCAACTGACCGTTCATGATTTGTCCCTCATCAGTTCTATTCTTACGCTCGGATGGGAGCGTGTGGGTCATCAAGGGATGCAGCGCTTTTGGTTTAATTTGGATCAACTTTTAGAACAGTTTGATCCTTATTTTAAAGGACAGCAGACGTTGAAATTCGCTATCGGTGAAACGATTAAAAAATCAACAATAGTGGATTTCAAACAGGTCTTGGGGGTCATGGGGGATTTACGGTTTCAATCGGATGCGTTTGTTGATCTCTTAAAGGCCGTCCCAGTTTTTGGGCCATACCTTCCTTTGCAATCAACGAAACAGGCAATTGTCGCATACTTTGATACTTTAGCGCGCAACATTCATGAGGAAGCATGGGATAAAATCGAGTTACCTCGCTTTTCAGACACGCTAAAAGGATGGTATGACCGCCTGGTCGTTATCCAGCAACTAGGCAGTGTGTTTGGAACCGTGACCATGGGGCCCATAGTCTTTATGATCAATTATATCCTTATTCCAACGTTAGGGAGCTGGATCAAAAATCTACTCAAGGTGATATTTCGCAACTCTGAGTATAAATATGCGCAAATGTTGCTTGGACTCGATGGCTTTTTATCGGATGTAAGCGTAGCGTTTACCTTTTTAAGTACAGCGAAAGATGTACAATCGCTCAAAATAGGGGATGTGCTAGATAAAATAGTACCTCTGTTGAATAACAAAGTATTCATTGCAGCCCTCACGTATTTTCTTGAAAAACAAGGAATGACTGAGCTGATTGTATTCATAGAAGCGTTACCAAAATGGCTAGATGTACTGCAGTCAAAACGCGAATTGACGTTAAAAGACTTACAAAGGGCCGAGCAGGTGATTGAGATCCTGGTGCAAGGTTGTCAACTGGATGTGGTCAAACAAGCACTAAGTCACACGCCCATTGAAGCGTTTATTCAGAAGCTCACTGAGTTAAGTCCTGATTTTTATACGCAATTTAAACAACTATCGCTACAAGATTTGGCAGGTTTTCTAAAGCTTGTTGCACATCCTAAATTCAGTGCTTTCCTGAATCAACTCTCAGGACAAACAACGTTCCTTGATTTGAAACTTTGGCTAAATGCCCAGTCAGAAAGAGACATCCCCAAAGATGCGCTTCCTGCTGTAAAAGCCCTTCATGAGTATCAGGCTAACCGAGAAACGATTGCAGAAGAAAGTATACAAACGTTGTTGTCGCTCAAGCGAGAATTTAATGTATCGGTACAAGACATGACTCATTATCTAGATAGGTTACATCCTCACACCGTTCAAGAAGTGCAACCCATCCCACCGGAACCCGTTCACAGCACGCCATGGACCCAGATCATTGGCTACAGTTTGCTGGCGTTAAGTCTCATTGTCATCAACCTTTTCCTGATGTCAATACCCGCACTCATCACGTCAGGGTTGTTCGTGGGATATCTTGCCTATCCGTATATCAAAGAAGCAGCGACATCGTTTTTCTGGACTAAGACACAAGATTCAAGCCCGTTGGTAGAGACAGAGCAACAGCCTATACCGTTCCAAGCCATCTTACCGATGCGTGTTGTCCTATGCCCAGAAAATGAAGCAACCCATGCCGATTCTAAAAAGCCAGCAATAACGCATTCACTGGGTGAATTATCGGCGAAATTTGGGATATACAAAGATCGCTTGAAAGTGAGTCAGACCATCGACCCTCTTATTGAAGACAAGTTTGATCAAAGGCCCAACCTATAGGCCTTCAATCGCCGTTCTATGATCCATTAACTTACCGCGTGTTAATAAGGCCTGAGCCAGTTTTTCTCGCTCTTTTCCAATAATGTCTGCGGGTGCTTTTTCAGAAAAAGTCGGGTTATTTAATTTCCCTTCTGCCAGCGCAATGTCTTTATTGAGCTTGCCAATTTCCTTTTCAAGTCGTGCCAACTCCGCGTCCTTATCGATAAGGTCTGCCATGGGAATCAGTAATTCCAAATCGCCAATGACTGCAGATGCCGACAAGGGAGCCTCTGCATCCGGTTTTAAATAATGAATGCGCGCAACCTTACTTAAGGAGGTTAACGCTTCGGGGCCAGGTCTTGACAAGTGCCTTTTATGTATTTTTATCTGAAGTGGCACATGTCAAGACCTGATAATCATATAGAAAGCTCCTTCAAATATCCGGTAAAGTTTAGGTTCGAACAAAACAAAAACCGGTTAATAAAGGAGCCTTAAATGAAACTATATGGTGGAATTGATTTGCATTCAAATAATTGTGTTGTGGTTTTGGTTGATG
>CANJSM010000087.1 GCA_947477015.1 Legionellaceae bacterium | reverse complement strand
CAACAACAGGATGTTTTTCTTCTTAGTGTCCATTAAAAGGTTGCAAGATCAGCTTAACCGCCTGGCGTAGCTCATTTATTCTTCGGATTAATAAATCACTTCTTCTATCTTGAAGCACTACCGTGAAAAAATAGGTTGTGCCTGGAATGATCAATCTACGATATTGCATGTGGTTTGGACTTGTATAAAATCTCCTTGAGCGCATAGGTTAGATCTAATAACTGTATTTCGACAAGGATTTTTTCTGCAACTGTGGATTTTAATACGTTATTGTTGGGCCAAGGCCCAACCTACGGCAGGTTGATCAAATTTTAATGCGACAGCCGTGAGGGGGGAGTTACTTATTTTCACAAAATTGAGTATACTATATACAATTTCAATACCAACGGAGAATAACACATGAGTCGTTTAAAGACCCTTTTGGTCGCTGCAAGCTTTAGTATTGCGGCATCCACAGCTTTGGCCAGCCCTATCATGCTGATCACCCACAACACAACTGATCAGGAATCCAATGCCTTTATAGGGGGAACCATTCCATCGAATCACCCAACTAAAGCACATTCTGATAACAAAGTGTCATGGGTTGCAGTCAAAATGGCATGTTTCGGTCATACGAATGGAACCCTGTGCCCTGCACTCATTAAAGTAGCAACTAACACAGCGACGCCTGTAGACATCGGTTTTGTGACCATGGACTTACGAACAGGTGATATCACACCGAAGCAACTACGAGCCAATGGATACACGATTATTGTCAATGGACCGGGTGAAACAACTTTATTGAAAAATTAATGAGGACGCCGTTCGGCCTGAGGGGGAGATAGTCTACCCTCAGGCCGAACGGCCATACCGCCGCTTAAATCACACGCCCTAATCTATAGCCCAAACAATTTGAGCACCAATCAGTTGTGCATGCACGTTGCCTTCGGCATTCACTGTCAGAGAAGAAGTTGTGCCGATGGGTTGCGTTTTATTGACTATCGGATTATTGAGTGCAAAGAGATAAGTATACCCTACATCCACGCCTAGATTTGGCTTAAATTGGTAGTGTGACCCAATAGACAAGGCCCATCGATTTGCATCTGGTAAGCGAACATCGCGTTCTGCATTAACGGTTGGTGTTTGATCATACCCTCCCCCAAATCTCATCATCCATTGATCATTGACATGATAATTCGCCCCCACTGCAATACGCCACACGTCCCTATAATGTTCAGTAGCCGTTGAATTAACGAGTGTTGGTCTATCATCAGCAAATGAATAAGCAGCAACATTGTTCAGCTGAATTTCATTGAATGAATTCCATCCTGTGTAAACCAATGAACCTAGCAATGCCCACTTGGTATTCACATCTTTGTAGCCACTCAATGTTAACACATAAGGCAAATCAACCCCGTTGCTGCTGAGGACATTGGCACTAAACACCGCGTTCGGATCAGTCAACAACGGATCGGCCAAACGGCCTCTTAGTGTACTTGAACCAATAAATTGGTGATTTATTTTTGATTGGTAATTTAACCCTATTCGCGTATGGTTATTATCAAAAGTAGCTAGAAGTCCTGTATGCAATCCAAATCCGATTGAATGCCCCTGATTTTCAGACGTTGAATCATACGTTGTTGGCACTACTGCATACCCTAGCGACTCAGCCTCTTGCAAAACAGTGGGAGCACCTAACACGCCATTAAATTTAACTTCAGCCCATTGAACGTCAATACCCGCACCAAAAGAAAGATGGTCCGTTAGTCTGGCAGCCAAATCAGGAGACACATCAATGGTTTTTAATTGTGTTCTAGTAGCGGCATAACGCAATGGGGATTTCGTCCCCCAATCGCTAGACAAACCAAATGGAGCGACAATACTCAACCCAAACGCGCTGTGTTCATTTAACGGCTGAGCATAATGAAAAGCAGGCACCAGAGCTGACTCAGCCCCTTGCAAGCCATTGAATGATTGAACATAAGGCTCGAAATCAGGCGTGTTGAACGTACTAACCCCCGTTAATTTGGTGCTTGGAAATACACCAACCCCACTCACTAAAACTTCCTGTTTTTTTAACAACACCAAACCGGCAGGATTATACCATGCAGTAGAGGCGTCAGCCGCTTCAGCAGCCACCCCTGCCGCATAGTTCCCAACAGCCCCAGCACTGCTCTCTGTATAGAGTGAAAACGCACCCGCATGTGAAATCTGGCTGCTCATGATAGAAAGAATGGCAGCGCTAATTGATGAATAAATAGGGTATTGTTTTTTCTTCATGAGTGGTTTTCTCAATTATTATTATTATTAATGAATAGAGATGATAATGGAATCATTTGGCAAGTGAAATACCCCACTTGTATATTCCTATCAGTCCATGATAGTCTGTATTAAATTTGCGCGAGTATGAGGCTATTTTTATGCGACAAGTCATCACTAAATTTGGCGGCACCAGCGTGTCTTCTCGTGAAACATGGGAGCATATCGCTGCCATTACGCGAGCTCACCTTGCTAATGGAACACAACCAGTTATTGTCTGTTCAGCCATTACTCAAATATCCAACAAGTTAGAACGTGTCATCGATGCCGCCATTCTAAATGAGCACATAAGCATACAAGCTGATATAGCCAACACCTACATACAACTCGCCACGGCCTTGAACGTCAATCCTAATCTCGTCGAACTTGAGTTAAAACAGTTAGAACAATGGTTAACAGGGATTGCTCTATTAAAAGAAGCACCCGCCAAAACTCACGCCCAAATATTGAGTCTTGGCGAATTAATGATGACACGTTTGGGGCATGCTTTTTTAAACAATCAAGGGATCAATTGTTTATGGTTTGATGCACGAAGCGCATTAAAATCGGTAACCATCCCTCACAGCGGCCCTGAGAGTTATCTTGCTGCACGCTGTAACGGCGAACCTAATCCTACTCTGGCACGTCAACTGACAGAGTGTGGCTCTGATGTTATCATCACCCAAGGTTTTATCGCTGCAAACGAACAGGGTGATACTGTATTATTAGGTCGTGGAGGTTCTGACACTTCAGCCGCGTTATTGGCCGCCATTCTAGATGCGAGCATATGTGAAATCTGGACGGACGTTCCCGGAATATATACCGCCAATCCTCATCAACTGCCTCATGCTCGCCTGTTAAAACAGCTAAATTATGATGAAGCACAGGAAATCGCGTCCATGGGTGCAAAAGTATTGCATCCTCTGTGTATCCCTCCTGTAAGACGCGCCAATATCCCCATGGTGGTCAAATACACCTGCATGCCAGAGCATTCTGGCACGCGCATTTCTCGCGAAAGCGATGAGAATGCACCCCCTATTAAGTCAATACAAGTAAAACACAGCATCACATTAATTTCTATTGATACCGTGACCATGTGGCAACAGGTAGGCTTTTTAGCCGACGTGTTCACCGCATTTAAGCACCATGGATTTTCTGTGGATTTATTGTCATCGTCTGAATCCAATATCACGCTATCACTGGATCCAAATTCCAAACTAAAAGACAGAGAATCGCTAGATGCTCTCATCAATGAACTCAACGGTTTTTGTCGTGCAAGAATCATTGAGCCCTGCAGTGCCGTCAGCTTAATTGGGCATCATATACGCACTGTGTTGCCGCAATTAGGTTCAGCTCTTGAAGTCTTTGATGATCAACAAGTGCACTTGATGTCCTTGGCCTCGAATGATTTAAACCTGACCTTCGTCGTGGATGAATCTAAAGCCGATAAATTATGCCACAAACTCCACGCATTACTGATTGAAAACAACCCACAAAGTTTTTACTATTCCAAAAGTTGGCATGAAGAATTTGGCAATCCAGACATCCAACGTACGCCTTGGTGGGAAAGTTCGCGAACTGAACTATTAAAACTGGCTAAAAATCACTCACCTTGTTATGTCTATAACTGCCAAACTCAGCGCGACAGAGCAGATGAATTACTGACGCTGCAGTCCGTCAGCGCATTATTTTATGCCATGAAAGCGAATCCTCATCCATCCGTTTTACAGACGTTATTCGATAAAAACATTAATTTTGAATGCGTATCGATTCAAGAACTGGATCAAGTGCTAGCCCTATTTCCTGACATTGATAAACGCCGTTTATTATTTACACCTAACTTCGCACCTAAATCAGATTATGCTTATGCGTTGTCATTAAATTGTTATGTAACGATTGATAGCTTATATCCTCTGGAACAGTGGCCAGAACTGTTTTCCGGTCGTGACATTTTCTTGCGTATTGATCCTGGCAGTGGCGCAGGACATCATAAATACGTCTGCACTGGTGGCAATGAATCAAAGTTTGGGATCCCAAAAGCAGATTTGGACTTTGCGGCAACTTGCGTGGCTCAACACAATATTAACGTCATTGGTCTGCACGCTCACTCAGGCAGTGGTATTCTATCGCCTGATTTATGGCAAGAAACGGCATTAATGTTGGCTGCACAAACCGCTATTTTCCCTAACGTGAGAATCATCAACTTAGGTGGTGGTTTAGGTCTTGCTGAAAAACCAGGTCAACAACCTCTAGATATGGCGATATTGGATGCATCGTTAATGGCGGTCAAATCTCGTTATCCTCAATTATCGTTATGGCTTGAGCCGGGACGTTTTTTTGTTGCCGAAAGTGGTGTTATTTTAGCCAAAGTCACTCAATGCAAAGAAAAAGGAAAAGTGCGCTTTATCGGCATTGAAACGGGCATGAACTCGCTATTAAGACCGGCACTCTATGGTTCCTATCATCACATCGTCAATTTAACCCGATTAGATCAGGATAACACCGGTTTTGCCCATGTCGTAGGCCCAATATGTGAATCAGGGGATACGCTAGGCTATGACAGACTGTTTCCTGATACCAAAGAAAATGATGTCATGCTGATTGCTAATACTGGCGCCTATGGCCACTGTATGAGCTCGTTTTATAACCTTAGACCTCCAGCACAGGAATTAGTATTCGATGAAACTCAGTAACCTATGGGTACAGTATCCACTCAGTGCAGCTGAAACAGAGTGGTCTAATTGGTTATTGTGTACCATTAATACCAATATTGATGGCCAAGTTACCTCATTAGAGTTATCTGAACTCGGTGTTGCGCCATACAATAGTGTCGACTCTTTCCCTGCAAGGCTCCGCGTCATCGATAAAACCGAGCCTATGCAAACACTGTTTTATTGGCTTATCATTAATTCTGAACAAAATAATCAATTATATAAAATTGAGTACATCCATCGCATCAAAACGGCTGAATTTGCAAGACCCTATTCTCCCAGTAGCAAGAATCCATGGGGCACTAAAGAACAACGCCGAGCCATTAGTACTCTTGCAAACCCTACGCACTTCATTGAAGAAGCCTATAAACAACTCTTATCAGCAAATGAGGCCGTCACTGAGTTAGCACGAAAAGAAGCCATCTGCCCTCTCACTAAAATCATGTTAGACCTTGACACGGTGCGACCAGCAGACGAGGCCGTTGTCATGCGTTTAACCGACGATGATGTCCCAGTAGAACTAAAAAAACAATTTGACACCCAATGTATAGAAGCCTATCAAAAAAAAATTGAACTAGACCTAAATGTCTTATTAACGCAACATCACGACAACCTATCTAGCCATGCTATCACCCAAGCATTAACACACTATTTAAAGCAGAACTGGGATTTAATTAAAGGAACGCTCACCGCTTACACAGCGCTCCCCCATCACCCGGTCACCTTACTAATGGTCAACATTGCGACGAACCTTGCTGAAAAAACCAATACCGATGCTTTGCAATACTTGATGCCAGGGATCACAGCTGAACCTCTTCGAGAAGGCTATCCCAATTTAAATAAACAACCCTTATTAACGATACTCAGAACACATATTTTAAGCGAATGTCACCACTATTTATTGCCTATACAATGCCTCATCGACCATGAGTTTAATTCACAATTAATAAACCCTTATTATGATTTCACACTACCCACGCCACACACCGTCACAGAATCTGAATACCTACGCTTAGAATATCATTCTTGGCTCACACAACATCTTGTTGATAAACAAAAAGAATACGCTAGCATCACCCATGATCAAAACAGTTTGTTAGGACAACTACATACACTATGTCATGCCATGAAAAAATACGACGCGCATGGCGGCATAGGACAACAAGCATCTGCCGCAAACGGGGCTTATCCAGCCATCATGCGCTTTTTGGATTATTACCAAAATATCGAACCGTGTGGCATTCACTTGGTCAACCATATGCCACCGGTGATAACCGATTTACCTACCGACCGGCAAATAGGATACGTTGTCGCATCCGAGGGGCATAGCCAAGCGCTGTATTTTATCAATCGTTATGATGACAGTATCACCTTACTTAAAAAGAACACGGAACTGTTAAATTATCCGGTTTCACTGCTGACCGTTAATACATTGCCGAGCCCTACCCCTACGGCTCATCCGACGATTATTTGGGTGAAAAAGACTAAACAATATTTTACGTTTGAATATTTGGACTCCCAACTGCGAGCTAAACCATTAGATCGATATAAACTAGACCGATTTAATTCTATTTTCCCTCAAAAGCTGGGGCACTCTATCACGCTAGCGATAAGCAATGTCCCTGTCGTTTTTTATGAGCTTTTAGAAAAACAGCGATCGTGCGAGACATTTGAGCATATTTTAACCACATTAACGCCAATAGATCATTGCACACCTGAACAAAAATTGATTATTTATGAACATACGAGGCATCAAAATATTGCCGCTACTACCAAAGTGCCTCAAAGAATCCATGAAGAAATCATGCTGTTATGGCAGTTTATGCATGATATTTCTCAAAACATCAATGCAACTGAAATCATGGCCACCTGTATTGGAACACGACGAGAACAATTAGAGCCTCTCTTAAAAGAACATGAAATCGTCTTGAGTGAAATAACCCTAAGCAACAGTGCAATACAACATCAAATCAGCTCAAGTAAAGAAGCGCTGAAAAAGGCCGAAATAGATTTAATGACCGCTATAAAGGACCCCCAGTATGGCGGAAAAGATCGTTTAGGCATCACAAAAAACTTATTGGATCAATTGAACATTTCTTTTCTTCTGGATTCATTGTCTGAAGTACAGATACTCCAAGCAATGAGGCCTGACGAAATCAACCTGTTGCTTGATAATCCAGAAGTGCGGCGTAATTTGATAGCGCAATGGCCCAGACTAGAAGAGCTGCTCATCTTTTTCATTGAAACACCCGCACGCACACTGAGTGCTATATTAACACCCATAAAACACGACATATGTAAAAAATTTATTCGTGCTCCATCTGATTTAACGAATATACTGTCCTGTTTACCTCCGGAAAAATCCTCGATTGTATTTCATGAACTACGACATCACTTTCCTGTCTTAATTAAAATACCCAAATCATTTCAATTTGTCTTTAAGTCCCTGTCGAGTGAGCAGCGTAGCGTCTTTTTTAATGAGATGAAAGATGCTGCTTTGCCTAATATGATTCGTACGGTATCCGATTTTGCTGTTATTCTTAAGTATCTTTCTCCTGAACAATGCAGGCTTTTTTGTCAGTCCTATTCTGGCGCTATCAATACCATGCATCCCTTTAATTCATTACTAGAGGATTTATCCCCAGAGCAATGTGCCGCGGTGTGCGGCGGACTCAAATCCCAACTAACGAAGATATACTTAAATGACATGCATCCTATCCACTCGCTTTTACCCTCACTGTCACCTGAACAAACCACCGCTGTTTGTAATGAACTCAAAGACATGTTTTCTCAATACATCAGTACGCCTAAAATATTCTATGAGGCACTAGAACCGTTAGAACCAGCGCAACGCATCACCGTGTATGAACTATGTAAAGATAAATTGCCTCACCTAATTAATCATTCATCTGACTTTAATCGCGTGTTAGAATATCTATCGATCGAACATCGAACCGTCATTTATCAAACAATCAAAGATCGTTTACCCAGTCTAGTTAATTGCCGTTTTGCTTTTGACCGTGTCTTCGAATATCTTTTACCAGAACAATGTTTCGAGCTTGCTATAGCATTAACAGCTCGTTTTCCACGTTTAATGGACTCCAATGCCTCAAACTTTTATTTTAGTTTAGAGTTACTGTCCCCTGAACAGTGCCATGCCGTTTGTGATGCATTCAAAGACCGGATGCTTCTAGTTATCCATGACGGAGCTCAGTTAGCAGATATAATAAAAAGAAGCCCTATAGAAAAAAGTCTCGCCATTTGTGAAGCATTAAAAAACCAGTTACCTCAACTCTCCCAACGTTCTCCACGTTTTAACTTTATTGGTGAAATATTAGATTTTATTCAACCAGAAGATCAAAAAAATGCTTTTTGTTTCAGCATAAGAAGCTATCTAATCATCATGATGAAAAAAGCCGGCGGATTGAATCCGTTTCTGCAATTACACGCAGCATATCAAGGCTCGATTCTTCTAGCACTCAAACAACAATTCATAGATGAATTAAATACATACATCCAAAACATTAGCCACTACCAACATACATCCAGTCGACCTGATTTTAGGCATGGATTTTGGGCGTTTAAACAATCCAAAGCACTCAATCGTGAAATAAACTATACGCTGGCTATAAAATTAAAAAGCGAATTATCTGCAGCAGAAGCTGACATACAAACGATCTTCGAACGCACGGAAGCATTTCGTCAAGAGATCATCAGTTCAAATCATTTTGATGAAAACCCTAATTTCGTAGACCGCGGGATTAAAAGCACAAGGCTTAATCGTATCATTAACAAAATATAATGTGATCCTAAACGTTTAACCGAAACATACCTTCACGCGCCAATGTGCGCGCACTTGCAAAAATTAACCTTGATTTCCGTACGATGTACGCCATTGACTTACATTTTGGTGTGCGTTATACTTACCTAAATAGAATAATAATTAAGAGCCATAGTGATATTTATTGAAACTCCAATTTTTACGGAGGATTTACTGAGCCTGTTGTCAGATGATGAATATAGTGAGTTTCAAAAGTATCTTGCTAATAACCCATTGGCTGGAGAGGTTATTCAACAAACGGGCGGTCTTAGAAAAATTCGATGGGCAGCTGGTGGAAAAGGTAAGAGAGGAGGCGTTAGGGTTATTTATTACCATGTAACGGTTGATTCTCAAATAAGATTGCTGTTGATCTATAAGAAAAGTATTCAAGATGATTTAACAGCTGAACAGAAAAAAGTTTTGCGCTATATAAACGAACGGTGGTAATCATGGATAACAAATTATTTGATAGACTTGTTGAGAGCATGACTCAAATGAATGAAATTATAGATGGAGAACGCGCTCCTTCTCGTGAGTTTGTAGTTGATGCTTTACATGTAAAAGAAATCCGCAAAAAAACGGGTTTAACGCAGACAAAATTTTGTCATTTAATTGACGTTAATTTAGGAACATTAAGGAATTGGGAGCAGGGTAGGCGTGAGCCTACAGGGCCAGCGAAAGCATTATTACGTGCGATTAGCCGAGATCCGCGGCACGTATTAGCTGCACTGGCTAGCTGATCTCGCGCGGCAGGTGTGTGCCCCATCTCCTGAAATCGTCTGCCCCAGTAGTTTGAGGTACCGCACGACTCCATTAATATCGTACAACTTGGTAAGTTTGTAACAATCTCCACTAACTTATCTCTTTGACATCGACGCTTCATGACAACCTTGTGGTGTT
>CANJSM010000086.1 GCA_947477015.1 Legionellaceae bacterium | reverse complement strand
CTGTTTTGACGTAAGCCATTGACCGGACATTGTCACACTCCATAAGTGATCCATGTCCATTAACAATAGCTATTTAAGACCGGCAATCCTAATTGTCGTCAACCGGTTAAGATAATTGTCGCCTAATAGCACAGGTTAGATCTAATAACTGTATTTCGACAAGGATTTTTTCTGCAACTGTGGATTTTAATACGTTATTGTTGGGCCAAGGCCCAACCTACGGCAGGTTGATCAAATTTTAATGCGACAGCCGTGTTAGTTCTCGCTTAATGGCTGGCACTTACCTAGTGAGTGAGGTAGAGTTGTCTCTGAACTTGATTTCACTTTCGCCTCGTCAACCATAAGTATAATCCCGCCAACAGCATAGGAATCGACAGTAGTTGCCCCATGGTCATGCAGTTAAAGGCTATATACCCCATTTGCGGATCAGGTTCTCGAAAACATTCAATTATCAGGCGACACAGTGCATAACCGATTAAGAATATACCTGTTATACAACCTGCAGGCCGTGGACGCGCGGCATACCACCATACGGCGATAAATAACACGATGCCTTCCAAACCTAATTCATATAATTGTGAGGGGTGGCGTGGTTGATCATCTATTTGACGGAACACCATGCCCCAAGGTGCATCGGTTACACGTCCCCATAGCTCCCCATTGATAAAGTTACCTAAACGTCCAAAAGCGAGCCCTAGGGGCACTAAAGGCACTACAAAATCTGTGATTTGCCAAAATGGTTTTTTGATTTTATAGGAATAAACTATCATGGCTATCAATACGCCTAACAAGCCGCCATGAAAAGACATCCCACCTTGCCATATTTTTAATAAGCTTAGAGGATGGTTAATCAGTTGTTGTGTGTTATAAAACAGCATGTAACCTAATCTACCACCTAAAACAACCCCTATCGCTGCATAAAAAATCAGATCTCCAATTTGCTCTGTAGTCCAATCCTGCTGATATTGCTTTACCCTCCATTGAGCAAGAAACCAAGCACTGGTAAAGGCTAACAAGTACATGATGCCATACCAATGTACTTTTATTGGGCCGATAGACAGGGCGATGGGGTTTAATTCAGGGAAAATTAACATCTTTGTGCTCCAAAAAAACTTGACCTTATGACTTTTTAGATCGAATTAACCCACCCAGGCCCTGCGTTTCCAGTGCTGCTTGTAAATGCAAGCGAATTTCTGTGGGGTGTTCCATGTCTAGAACCTCTGCCAATATTTTACGAGCGAGGGCGATTGAAAAATTACGAATGACCCATTTGACCCGAGGTAGCCCGGATGAGTTCATGCTGAGGGTATCAAATCCCATGGCAAGTAGTAATATGACGGCCAATGGATCATTTGCCATTTCGCCACAAATACTGACTTTAACGCCAGCTGCGTGACCACCCTCAACGACTTTTATCAAGGTTCGTATCATGGATGGGTGTAATGAATCATAAAGTGAAGCAACGCGGCTATTATTACGGTCAACAGCCAATAAATATTGTGTTAAATCATTACTGCCTACCGATAAAAAACTGACACGCTTAGCTAATTCTTTTGCTTGATAGACTGCGGCAGGGACTTCTATCATGACCCCTAACTCAGGTTTTACAATCTGACACCCTTCTTCTAGTAACTCACTATAGGCTTGATTAATCAAATAAATGGCTTCATCCACTTCACTTAGATTGGTTATCATCGGCAGCATGATTCTGAGGTTATTTAATCCCTCGCTGGCACGCATCATGGCACGTACTTGTAGTAAAAAAACATCTGGATGATCTAGTGTGACTCTTATTCCACGCCAGCCCAAATATGGATTGTCTTCTTCTACTGGAAAATAAGACAATACTTTATCTCCGCCAATATCTAGTGTTCGCATGGTTACAGAGCGTGGAGCAAATGCTTTGAGTGTTTGTCGATAGATGATGTATTGCTCGTCTTCTGATGGAAACCTGTCTCGGCTCATGAAGGGTACTTCTGAGCGAAAGAGTCCTACGCCTTCAGCGCCTACGCTCATGGATAAACCAGAGTCCATGGCCAGTCCGGTATTGACTTGAAGTGATATTCGGTAGTTGTCAGTCGTTTCAGCAGGCTTGTCTCGAAGACTAATCAAGCTTTGGTTGAGTTCATCTTCTTCTAGAACTAGGAGTTTGTATTCTGCGAGTAATGTTTTTGATGGAGAAACAAACACATGCCCATAGTGCCCATCAACAATCATCGCTCGTCGTGAAAGCTTCTCGATATTTAATCCACGTACACCCATGACCGTAGGAACTCCCATTCCTCGAGCCAAAATGGCGACATGTGAGTTACTGGACCCTTTGGCAGACACAACGCCAACCAGTTGTCCCTCAGGGACTTCAGCTAAGGCCGCTGCAGTAATCTCGTCGCCGATTAAAATGGTACGACGTGGATAATTGATTTCATCCTGCTGGGATGATTGTAATTGAGCCAAAACTCGCCGACCAATATCACGAAAGTCACTGGCCCGCTCGCGCAAATAATCGTCTTTCATGTTTTCAAACTGCAGCACGTGCTTTTTAATGACCAACGCTAGTGCGGATTGCGCACATAAACTGTCTTGACGAATCTCATGGACCACCTCGGCACCTAAGCTGTCCTTATCAAGAATATGCAGATAGACATCAAACAGGGCATGATCATCTTCCGAAACACAAGCCTTCATGCGACGACCTAATCGATGCATGTTGTCTCGTGCAATTTGTAGTGCGTCATAAAACAGGGTCACTTCATGTTCTATGTCATCAATTGTCAGGCGTGGCACGGCATCAATGTCTGCTGGTGGATAAACGACGACGGCACTGCCAATGGCAACACCTGGTGCGCTACCAATACCACTCAATGCAATGTGTGTAGTGTCAGGTTTTGCACCTTCGGGCGTGGGTAATGTAAGCTGTGCGAGTTCTCCTGTGGCTTCAGCATGGGCGATAATGCCGCCTAATTGCGCTGCAAGCGTAATGAGAAAGGCTTCTCCTTCATCGTCAAAACAGCGATTTTCAGATTGCTGGGCAGTTAATACGCCATACAGTTTTCTGTGTTGAATGATGGGAATGCCTAAAAATCCATTTAAATGCTCTTCGCCCAACAGTGAGTTTTGATATGCTTCAGGATGTATTTGAGCATTATCAATATTAAACGGCTCTTCACGTCGACCCACCAGACCAATTAAGCTAGTCTCCATGCTGATTCGGACATGTCCCTCAGCCTGTTTGTTGAGGCCATCGGTAGCCACCAACACATATTCAGCATGTTTGTTGTCAATGAGATAGACCGAAACGGCATCCGCATTCACGGCTTCTCGTACACGTTGCACTAAAATGACTAATGCCTCTTTGAGATGGCCTGCTGTCGTGACTTCTTGAACGATCCGTTTTAATACTTTCAGCATGCGATGAGAACCTTAATGACCATGATGACCTCTTTTACGTCTCACACCGAACGGGGTTCTTCGTCGTTTCAGACAGTGTTCCAGTTCTTTTAATGCTTGAACATAGACTTGTTTTTTGAAAAAAATGACCTGTTCTTGCGGTTCATGGTAATCGATCCAACGCCAGCTATCGAATTCAGGTGAATCGTATAGATCCAAGCGAATTTTTTGCTCACTGGTCACTAATTTCAATAAATACCATTTTTGTTTCTGACCAATCACTAACGGCTGGGTTCCATGTCGAAGGTATTGTTTAGGCAGTCGATATTTTAGCCATCGTTTCGTGACACCTAGAACCTCTACATCTTCGCGATCAAGGCCTACCTCTTCATTTAATTCACGAAACATCGCGTCAAGCGCTGATTCTCCGGTCGCAAGCCCTCCTTGAGGAAATTGCCACGCATCGTGTCCTTGTCGTTTACCCCAAAATACTCGTCCGGATTCGTTGGTTAAGACGATCCCCACATTTAACCGGTAGCCGGCACGATCTATTACCATGGTTGTATACTACTTTTATAATTCATGAATACTCTGATTTTTCCACAAAAGGTAAGCCCTTTGCAAATTTACCCAAAAATTAGATTAAGTCTACGCAAGATGGTCTTGTTTGGGTATAATGTTTTGCTACGGATTAGCAAGGCTCGGTTTTTTGCCTAAAAACAAGAGGGGGAGTCCCCCCAATGTAATTTTGAGGAGTTATCTGTGTCTGCAACTGTCTGGCAGAAGTGTTTGGGGCTTTTGCAAGAAGAGTATCCCGCTCAGCAATTTAATACGTGGTTACGACCTTTACAGTCTGAGACCGTGGATACTACTTTGGTTTTGCTTGCGCCGAATCGATTTGTGGTTGATTGGGTTAAAAAGAATTTTTATTCGCGCATAGTGGAGTTGGTTAATCAACTGAGCGCGGGGGAAATCAAGTCGGTTAGTGTTGAAATTGGTAGCATTAAAGCTGCCCCGCCTGTTGTCGTCAATAATACGTCGCCTGAATCGGTACCCGCAGCTCCTTACGTCAAAACATCCACCAAGAAAACAGCCGATCATTATAAAAATAGTTACCTGAATAAAAAATTTGTTTTTGATACGTTTGTTGAAGGCAACTCCAACCAATTGGCCAAGGCCGCTTGCATGCAAGTTGGAGAGCGCCCAGGTGATGCATACAATCCAGTATTTATTTACGGTGGCGTGGGATTGGGAAAAACGCATTTGATGCATTCTGTGGGTAATGCTATTTTAAAAAACAATCCTGAAGCTAAGGTTCTTTATCTTCATTCAGAGCGTTTCGTAGCAGACATGGTCAAAGCGCTGCAAACCAACTCAATCAATGAATTTAAACGCTTTTATCGTTCATTGAACGCGCTCCTCATTGATGATATTCAGTTTTTTGCAGGCAAAGATCGTTCACAAGAAGAGTTTTTTCACACCTTCAATGCCTTGCTTGAAGGTCAGCAGCAAATTATTTTAACCAGTGATCGATATCCTAAAGAAATTGAAGGCGTTGAAGAGCGGCTGAAGTCACGTTTTGGCTGGGGACTTACCGTTGCTGTGGAGCCACCAGAGCTTGAAACCCGCGTGGCTATTTTAATCAGCAAGGCTGAATTGTCTAATGTTGACCTCCCTTACGAAGTGGCCTTTTTTATTGCCAAACGCATTCGTTCAAATGTGCGCGAGTTAGAAGGGGCTTTGCGGCGGGTGATTGCAAATGCTCATTTTACTGGCAAGCCCATCACCATTGATTTTGTCAATGAAGCGTTGCGGGATTTATTGGCATTGCAAGATAGATTAGTCACGATTGAAAACATTCAAAAAACGGTTGCTGAGTATTACAAAGTAAAAGTGGCTGACTTACTATCAAAACGGCGTAGTCGTTCAATTGCAAGACCTCGACAAATGGCTATGGCGCTAGCGAAGGAATTAACTAACCATAGTTTACCTGAAATTGGCGATCATTTTGGTGGGCGCGATCATACGACGGTCATACACGCCTGTAGAAAAGTAAAAGAATTGGTTTTGGAAGGCACAGATTTTGCGGAAGATTATAGAAATCTTATGAGAACTTTATCGTCTTGAGGTTGATTATGTTTGAATTATCGATCAGTAAACAACAATTATTAACCCCATTGCTCACTGTTGCTGGAGCGGTTGATAAAAAGCAGTCTCTTACCATCTTATCAAACATCTTATTGAAGCTGGTTGATAATCAATTGTTATTAACTGCAACTGATCTGGAAATTGAGATCACCTCACGTATTCCTTGTATTACTCAAAACCATACCGGCTTGATCACCATTCCGGTTAAAAAAATGATTGATATTATTCGCTCCCTTGAAGACGATGCGAACCCGACCATCTCCTTTAAAGCGGGTGTTGTCTCGATAAAAGAGGGACGCAGTCAATTCAAGCTGACGACATTGCCTGCTGATGACTATCCTGTTAGTGCGGACGAAGCGAATGATGTTGAGTTCACTGTTGAGCGCGCAGCGTTTATTCATTTGCTGCAATCCACTCATTTTGCCATGTCTCAACAGGATGTGAGGGCATATTTAAATGGACTGTTGGTTGAAATTGATCCACAAACCGTTACTGTTGTGGCGACAGATGGTCATCGTATGGCGATTTGTAAGTTAGCCGCTCCGTTAAGTAATCAGCACCACCGTTTGCTTTTACCCAGAAAGGGTGTCCAGGAAATGATAAGATTGCTTAATAATGTATCTGATGAGCGAGTGGTCATTTCTGCGGGGAAAAATCATTTTAAACTAGTGACAGAGCAATACACCTTCTCCTCTAAGTTAATTGAAGCCCGATTCCCTCCATATCATCGCGCCATTCCTCGAGATCAAGACAAGCAGGTAATGATTGATCGTGATCTGTTAAAGCGAGCGTTATCTCGAATTATTATTCTTGCCAATGAAAAATCTCGTGCCGTGTTATTGCATGTTCAGCCCGATCAACTCACCTTGATTGCTAACAATCAAGAACAAGAAGAGGCCATAGAATCTGTACCGGCTCAAACCATAGGTGAAGAGTTAACTATTGGGATTAATGCAAGTTATTTACTTGATGTGCTTAATAATGTGTCGGAAGGTCTCGTGCGTCTTTCTTTGTCCAATACAGACACCAGTATTTTGGTTGAATCTGTAAATGATGAAAATTATCAGTACATCATCATGCCCATGAAAATATGAGTTTAACGCACTTAAATATTCATGATGTAAGAAATATTTCTATTGCAACGCTGTCTCTTCATCCACGTTATAATGTTTTTTATGGTGGGAACGGCAGTGGTAAAACCTCGGTTTTAGAAACCATTTATCTGCTGGGTACGGGCCGCTCATTTTGCTCTAGTGACGTTTCATCCCTTGTTCGACACGGAGAGGTGGCGCTGACTGTTTTTGCTCGAACAACTAATGAAGATTCTATCAGTATTCAAAAGGCTCTAACCCAACCTTCACATGTTAAATTAAATCAGCGGACCTGTCAGCGGAGCAGTGAACTCGCTCAGTTTTTACCGTGCCAAGCCTTCTATCAAAACATATTTCACATTATTGATGAAGGCCCTTCTGTTCGTCGCAGTTTATTGGATTGGGGATTGTTTCACGTGAAACAGTCTTATTTGGGGCTTTGGAAAGATTATCGTCGTGTAATTAAGCAACGTAATGCGCTGCTTCGACAAAAAGCTAAACCGCACCAGTTTCTTCCTTGGGATAAAATGCTGATTGATTTGGCTTTTGAACTCGATGAGATGCGCGCAGCATACTTTATTGAGTGGTCTGAGTCCTTTCAAAATTTACTGAGTAAACTTACGGACACTCCATGTGGCATTCGCTATTATAAAGGCTGGGATAAAAAGGGATCAGGTAAGGCCTTGAGTGATTTGCTTATAGAACAATTTGACAGCGATCTTCATGCTCAATATACCCATTCCGGACCTCATCAAGCCGATATTTTATTTGATACCTCGTCTTCAAAAGCCAAACATTCGCTGTCGCGAGGCCAACAAAAAATCATTTTAATCGCTCTCAAGTTGGCTCAAGCGCAGTTGTTGTCTGGGGAGTGTATCTATTTGTTCGACGATATTGCTGCCGAGCTGGATACAAACCATTTGAATCGATTTACTGATTGCATCAATCAGATTAAAGGACAGTTTTTTTTGACTGCAATTGATCCCAGTCATTTTCAAAGTGCTTTTCCAATCAGTGAAATGTCTTTGTTTTCGATAAACAATGGGTGTTTCACGTGAAACATCATAGCTTGTTTTTCTGCATCTAATTCCTATCCGTTCGCTGTGAGGAGGGGTTTTTGATATCTCGATGTCGACTTAAATTTGCTGAATCCATTTTTGTGAACTATAGTTATTCTTAAATAGTATCCTGCACGCATCAAAGGACGACCTGCTCGGTGAGCATTTACCCGGAAACTTACACTACAAAAGGAATTCACCATGACACGATTAGATGAAAAAGGAATTCTAGGAACGTTAACGGATCCATTCTACGGCCTAGACACAGTGATTGATACCCAAAAAAAACTGTATAACATCATTAAAAAGTTCTATTTGTTTCCGTTAAGCCGGAGAAACGATGCCTCGTTTGAGTTCGGTGGATTGACGGCTATGCTGCAAGACTCACCGAAAACATTCGAAATTGCTGAGACAGCGCTTGGCGCAGGCAGTACCTTTGGCAAATGGGTCAAAACGCTATCTACACAAGATCAAATAGAATTTGCCCTTAGTTTGAGGTTAAAGGAAGATCCCCCTGTCGCAAACAAATACGAGCTTATCGTAGGGAAGAACCATTTTGATATTATGGATGGAGGCGGTGACTTAGCAGCCAGTTACACAAACAAAATTAAAAGTCGATGGTTGCAACAACAAGAAAGCAATGGAGCTGTTAAAGCGGCAAGTCATATAGAAGAGTTTGTAAAGAACCAACGTTCCTCCGTGATCAGACTGTGTGGAGGGGAAGTCTGTTTATTTGAGTATCTTAATGACGCTGCTGTAAACGATGTTGACAAAGAACTCATACGTAAATACTTAAATCATGTGGCATCGTACAGGGTTGCTTATGAGTTACTCAATCTGCATGAAATATTGGTCCCCGAGGAGCAGACACTAGAACAAGCTTCGTCTAAACTCTGTGAAAAATATAATAGTCGTGGGTTTGAAAAATATCAAAGCATTACTGAAGCGATGTATCCTCTCGCCATGCAAATTAATAATCTGTCAGAAAAATATCCTCACCTTCAAAATGCTGGTCAATATACCTCTCCTGTATTTCAAGTTGCGCCTCGATACGCGTTGCAGTTTAAGGAGTTAAAAAAAGAAATGGAAAAAATGGATATAAATACTGACTCGATAGAGCATACCAGACAGACCGCAAAAAAAAGAGCAGCGTCGTTTCAGGGTGTTGTTGATTCCTATCAGTGTGTTTCTGAATTGCCTATGGGATCAGTTCAACGACGAGAGGCCGCTATAACTGGTTTGTTACAGATGCATTTACTCCCGATGATGTACAACGAGGAAGCATACAAGACGGATGAAATTGCGTTTCACAAAAGCACCTATTTAGAAAACTTATTGGTCGAAGCTTATCCTGATTCCTTCATGAAACCAGACGATGTTTTTCTGGTGAGTAGCAGTATTAATAAACACACGCTTCAGATATATGATGCATTAGGAATTGATGCAAATCGTGCAAAAGAACCCCTTCGGCCCGAAATTTTTAAACCCAATGGGTTAGATAACCTCTATCATATAACAAACAACCCCGTATGGATTTTATTGAAGACGATCAAGCCCATTAGCGAGCAATGGTCTTTGTTAAATAAAGTTGCAGCGTATCATCAGTTGATCCAATTGACGAAAAACGGGCGATTCAAATTAAACAACAACCTTGCTATTGATCAAGCGCGATCTATTGCAGATGACTTGCTGAATATCGTTAAAACGCAATTAGAAGCACACCCAGAAGAATTGACTGCTGAATTGAAAACAGCAATGGAAGGCATTAATCATAGCATCGAATCATCCATGGTTGCAAAAGCGTACAAAAAAGCCATACAGACTATTGCAGGAGAAGATCGAGCCGCAATGCCACAGGACGATAAAACGGTGCAAAGAAAATACCGTGAGTTTTTGACTGAGGCAGATGGAGGCAGTAGTGGGGCAACAATGGAGGCTAAACGATCTTAATTAACGCCATGCTCGACTTGTTTATCAACAGGTCGAGCATGGCGTTAATCGATATTTGCTTAGATTTTTCTAAAAAGTCTTACACTACTCCAAGGATTTTACCGCACGGCTGTCGCATTAAAATTTGGTCAACCTGCCGTAGGTTGGGCCTTGGCCCAACAATCTAGCTATTAGATTTCGTTTTATTTGACGAAGAGTAAGAAATAAGATCAAATGCCACATTCAAATTTTGATGAGGTGGCACGATGCAT
>CANJSM010000085.1 GCA_947477015.1 Legionellaceae bacterium | reverse complement strand
TCCTGACAAAGAGTCATTTAAGTCTCAATTACAAAAGTTTCCCGTAAAAAAAGGTTGGCGTCTTGCCCTAGATGATAATCATAAGACTGCGAATGAATACATCATTCAATCGATTGATGAAAAAAATCAAGTACATCGCGATCGTGACGTACTGGTGACACCAGGCAAAGTATCGGCGACCTTATCGGATACACACGATATGGCGTATAAACAAGAACTGGCTGCCATCATGATTGAAGCCGCGGTTATCTCTGGGATACCTGTGGATAAAATAGAGGTGAAGTGCGAGGATGCCGGGATGTGTGCAGCGTTACAGGCAGAAATAGATCGTCGTTTAAAGGCTTCTTTATCCTCTGATGACACGGAGGAGATAGTCTTGGCGCCGATTAGTAGACAACCCTGATCCCGTCTTTGCAAGCCTTGGCGAGCAATCCAGATCGGATTTTCACTTGGAAATCGTGCTAGATTGATTCAATTCGTTCGCAAATACGGCATTTCAACCCCGCCTAAATTAGATTTTGAAATAACCCTAGTATAGTTTAAGCTAATTCAGTCGACCATTAACAACGCATGGATAAAACATAACTATGGACAGTAAAAACACACCTAAAATGACGAGCAGATGCCCTGTCATGCATACTGGTGCGACCACCGTGGAGCGCTCCAACAAGGATTGGTGGCCGAATGCCCTCAACCTCGATATATTGCATCAACATGACCATAAAACCAATCCCATGGGAGACGATTTCAACTATCGTGAGGCAGTCAAAACACTTGATGTTGAGGCACTCAAACGTGATTTACAGGCGTTGATGACAGACAGCCAACCTTGGTGGCCTGCAGACTGGGGGCACTATGGTGGTTTGATGATCCGTATGTCATGGCATGCTGCCGGTACCTATCGTATGGGAGATGGACGAGGTGGTGCGGGTCGGGGTAACCAGCGTTTTGCCCCCCTCAACTCTTGGCCTGACAACGTCAACTTAGACAAAGCGCGTCGCTTGTTGTGGCCCATCAAAAAAAAATATGGTAACAAACTCAGTTGGGCCGATTTAATCGTCTTAGCAGGAAACATGGCTTATGAATCCATGGGTTTGAAAACCTTTGGATTTGGTTTTGGGCGCGAGGACATTTGGCATCCTGAAACCGACGTGTTCTGGGGCTCAGAACAAGAATGGCTGGGCGCGGATCGATATGAAAATAACAACCGAGACTCTCTAGAAAACCCACTCGCAGCAGTGCAAATGGGATTGATCTATGTCAATCCTGAAGGTGTGAACGGTGAGCCTAATCCTCTTCGTACCGCCCAAGATGTTCGCGAGACCTTCGCGCGCATGGCGATGAACGATGAGGAAACCGTCGCCCTGACCGCAGGTGGGCATACGGTTGGCAAGTGCCATGGCAATGGCGATGTCAAGCATTTAGGACCCGCTCCTGAAGCCGCACCTCTAGAAGACCAAGGCTTTGGTTGGGTCAATAAAACCACGCGAGGTATTGGTCGGAATACGGTATCCAGCGGCATTGAAGGCGCATGGACCACTCACCCAACGCGTTGGGATAACGGCTATTTCCATATGCTGCTCAACCATGACTGGCAACAAAAGAAAAGTCCGGCAGGCGCTTGTCAATGGGAACCGATTCACATCGAAGAAAACGATAAACCTGTAGATGTTGAAGATCCCTCTATTCGTTACAATCCAATCATGACCGATGCTGACATGGCCATGAAAATGGATCCGATTTATCGTCAAATTTCCGAGCGTTTTTACCACGATCCTGACTATTTTTCTGACGTGTTTGCACGTGCTTGGTTCAAGCTAACCCATCGAGACATGGGTCCTAAGGCCTGTTATTTAGGGCCCGATGTACCAAAGGACGATTTGATTTGGCAAGATCCTGTGCCTGTGGGTCGACGCGATTATGATGTAACGACAGTTAAAGCCAGGATTGCAACCAGCCCACTGAGTATCAGCGACATGGTGTGCACGGCATGGGATAGCGCACGAACGTTTCGCGGCTCAGATAAACGAGGCGGTGCTAATGGTGCTCGTATTCGACTAGCCCCTCAAAAAGACTGGGTAGGCAATGAACCAGAGCGTCTGAAAAGGGTCCTTCAAACACTCGAGCCTATTGCTGCTGAAACAGGGGCTAGCTTGGCAGATGTAATTGTTTTAGCTGGGAATGTAGGTGTTGAGCAAGCTGCCAAGGCTGCAGGCTTTGATATCGTTGTGCCGTTCACAAAAGGCCGTGGCGATGCGACAGATGCAATGACCGATGCCGCATCCTTTGCGGTCCTTGAGCCTATTCATGATGGGTATCGTAACTGGCTTAAGAAAGACTACGCCGTCAGCGCCGAAGAACTAATGCTAGACCGTACTCAACTGATGGGATTGACGGCGCCAGAAATGACCGTGCTGATGGGTGGCATGCGCGTATTGGGCACGAATCACGGCGGCAAAAAGCATGGTGTACTCACAACGCGCGAAGGCGTTTTGACCCATGATTTCTTTGTCAACTTGACCGACATGAACAACACATGGACCGCATGCGGAAACAATCTCTACGAGATCCGTGACCGTAAAACGAATCAGGTGAAGTGGACTGCGACACGAGTCGATCTTGTGTTCGGCTCTAATTCGATTCTACGTGCCTATGCTGAAGTCTATGCTCAAGATGATAACCAAGAAAAATTTGTACAAGACTTTGTTGCCGCGTGGGCTAAAGTGATGGATGCCGATCGGTTTGATGCCATTAAGTAAATAACCCGTTGTGCGGTGTAGCGACTTCGAACCTCTGGATTGCGTCGCTACACTCGCAACGACGGCAAGTGCTAAGGTAATAAATAACTTCTCACCGGCTGCAACCATTCATCGGCAATCAAAGCCGGTCCTAAAGGCAAGGCGCCAAGGCTTACTCCAAAGACACCCTGTTGGTCATCACTGAGAAGAACCCCACCCAGAGCCATTAAAAACACCAGACAACCCCAATGGATGGGGCTCATTAACAAGGACGATTGCTCAGGTCTATGGGTTCTGGCAACGTGATTCAACCACGAACGTTGTATTTTTCTGGCGTGCTCATGTAAAGTACCTTCATGCGTCAGTAGACATTGTTGCCCAATAGGCATCCAAGAGAGATCGCCACTGGTCATGCTTTGACGTTGACCCTCCGTCATGTTCATTGACATGGCCATTGAAGACGAAAACGCATTAAATAACATGCCGTATAAAGAGAATGAATACGCTGAAATCTCGTAATTAATCTTGAGCGAATTAAACGCGCCAAATACAGAGGTCAAGACCGTTGGACCCGTACTGTCAATCACACTACTCATATAAATTTTTTGCTCTAACTGCTCTCTATTACCATAGCATTTCCTGAACAATCGCGATATATCGGTGGGAATGGGCAGCACAAACGGTGCTGCATCGATTTCAGTAGAACCATAAACCACGTCAACCAATCCTTGCAATAACGCCATAAATACAGGAATATTTTCTCGCCATTGACGTGGTGTCTTGAGTAAATACAACGCTTGCATTTTTTTGAAACAATCATGGTAGTGTTGATTCTGTAAAAACCAGGTGTCTGAAAAATCCCCCAGTGATTTAGGTGCTTTAGTTGCAGGCGCACAAGACGCAATAATAAATTGATGTATTTTTGTTATTTTTTTAGAATCTAGGTTTAAAACAGCAATAATATCGTTATTAAACAACAACTGATTTTGCTCAAACAAGCTGCCGAGGTTGAACAATATCTCGGCAAACACAGGGATTGTTTTAGGCAAGCCTTTTGTTGAAATCTTGACATCAAAGTCACTGTATGTGCCTAAGGAATAAACAGGCTTAAGCCAACGTAAAATATCACTGGCAGCCGCTAAATTACCGCCTGCATCTAAATGAGTGATTTCGTCCTCATAAATGGTTATTAATTGTCGCTCGGTGTCTTTATTACACAGAGGAATGATGTCGCGCACATCAACAGCACGAAGATCATGCTTATCACAGAATCGTCGTAACTCCTGATGCGCTTGCGCTAACAACAATTGACTATCATAGAGCAGGTTTATTTCATCATCTGGGCAGCCTGCTCTCATTTGAACAAGCCGCCATTGATTGGTCTCATTCATGAAAACAGATGGCTTGTTACTTAACCAAATTTTAACGTGCCGATGCGGATTATATTGATATTGTTTTTTTTCGATCAATGTCCATAAGGTAACATTATCAATTCGTTTAAACCTGTCTAGCGCCAAACGTAGGCCAAATTCTCGGGAAAAAGGATTGTGAGCACCATGAAATAAGAGGGTTTTAATGATGTGATGATGATTTTGTTCGGCAGCAACGAACAATGGTTTTTTTTGAAAACCTAAATCATTTGAGGCATTGATGTCTGCACCCGCATCAATCAATGCCTCAACAATGTCCAGTTGCCCACGAAAAGCCGCATAAGCCAAGAGCGTATAGCCTTCTGTATCAATTCGGTTAATGACGAAGGGCAATTCACGAATACGCTCCTGAATCAGGTTTAGATGCCCATCATCAATCCATTGACGGGTTTGGTCATCAATCGGGCTAATGCATATAAAATCCGATTTAAATAACATACGTCAACTGAAGCAACGCCTCACTCGCATAAAGAGGTGATTGATGTAACCGATTTGATATCGGGATGGCATCAATTTGACCTGTGCCTGTATTTGCAGCCCCTAAATCAGTAAATCGGTAACCAGCCCCCACTCGAAATGATGGGGTTAAACTCACATCCAATCCAGGCCCTACGGCATACGTGAACTGGGTTTGTGTGTTATTTGCAAAAGACGGCGTAAA
Source organism: Legionellaceae bacterium (assembly GCA_947477015.1). Classification (GTDB taxonomy): domain Bacteria; phylum Pseudomonadota; class Gammaproteobacteria; order Legionellales; family Legionellaceae; genus DDPF01. The sequence continues at coordinate 5,189 of CANJSM010000085.1, read as the reverse complement.
TTCCAGAAAAGGCGAAACATTGGTCTGATAGTGAGATGTTTTATTAAAGGCCGCTCCTATCCCAAACATAAGAAAGGGCCGAACTCTTTCATTCGCAACCCAATACAACTTCCCTTCCGCCAATAATTGTTGACTTTGTGTTTGATATCTATAGATGTATACATTATTTGAAGCCTGATCTGCGCCTTGAGTTAATGTTCCCTTTGTTGAAAGGGAGTTGGGTTGATAATAACCAATACCTGCAATCAATCCCCATGCAGGGGTGTATTTCATCTCTGTCCCTACAAAGCCCCCCCAAAGCATATTGGTTTTTGAGCCTTGCGGTTGGTAATGGTAGCTACAAAGATCTAGTGGTGCGAATGACTGAGACTGCCCTAATCGAGACATAGCAGCACCCGCTGTAAAGGTGAGTACCGGATGCAACCGTTGCAAAATAACAGACTGTTGAACCGAGGCAGAATGTTGGCTCGCGTTTTTAACCGATGTAGTTCCATGTGCATTCAGAGCACACAGTCCAATCAAAGCAAACGCTATTTTTTTAAAATACATTGAGTCTCCTTGGACACAGATGCTGACTTTTTCACTGACTATTTTGAGTTAATGAGATACTTGCATGCACTTGGCTCAGGAAGCAAGTATGTCATTCAACTGCCATGCTATAATCAACAGGATGGTTATATTAATTGCAAAAAATGAGCCACACCAAACACGGGCTATTCTTAGACTGGCAGAACAATTTACAGAAGACGAGTTACCTTAAAAAATATGAATAAGATACCAGATGAGGATTGCCCCTGTGGCTCTCAAAAAAGTTATGTATCCTGTTGCGGGCTGTTTATCACCGGCAAACAACACCCAAAAACGCCAGAAGCACTGATGCGATCACGTTATACAGCTTATACGATGGCGAATATTGATTATATCAAAGAGACCATGCATGGCAACGCCTTGATTGGCTTTGAAGAGATGGATGCCAAACGGTGGGCGACGCGAGTCCATTGGATAAAGCTCAATGTACTTAAGTCGGTCATTGAAAACGCAAGCTTGGGCTATGTTACATTTGAAGCAAGTTTTGTGGACGGCGCTCGTTTAAAATCAATACATGAACAAAGTGAGTTTATCTGCAAAGAGGGGCGGTGGTATTATGTTGACGGCAAACATATACCGACCTCTCACACTGAAAGAATGATTGCTCGTAATATGAATTGTCCTTGTGGTAGCCATCGTAAATTTAAAAATTGCCATGGGATATGAAGTCAATATGGCACACTTATTGCGGCCAAGGTGCAAGAGCCGTGTCCATTTAGTTTTGACCGGTTGCATTTAACCGACGTTATTGTACATCAAATTTGTTGTGATCTTACACTTTATATCTTTATATTTAACTATATAATTAACCATGGTATTCATGGTTAAACGTTAACAGACTAATTTTTGAGTGAATTATGGCCAAAAAAATCGCTTATATTCGTACCTCGACCGACAAGCAGGATTTGAACAATCAAAAACTTGAAATTTTTGAATTTGCCAAAAAAAATAAACTTGAAATCGATGATTTTATTCAAATGACCATCTCAAGTAGAAAAACCACTAAAGAGCAGCGTATTGATGAGATGGTTGCCGAACTGGATGATGCAGACACACTTATTGTCACTGAGCTTAGTCGGTTAGGTAGAAGCACCGCTGAGGTCATCGGTTTAGTGAATGAGCTAATTAAAAAGCAAGTCCGCGTGATCGCCATTAAGCAAAATTTGGATATTAAACAACATGACATGACATCGAAGGTCATGATTACGCTGTTTTCATTATTTTCTGAACTTGAGCGAGACTTAATTAGCTTAAGGACCAAAGAAGCATTAGCTAGCAAAAAAGCACAAGGGATTAAGCTAGGTAAGCCAAAGGGAACAATCCAAAAGAGTAAATTTGATGAGAACTCTCATAAGATTAAAGAATTACTGAACCTAGGTTTATCAGTTAGAAAAATTTCTATTTTTTTAGGATATACGAATCATATTGGCCTTAATACATACATCAAAAAACGTGAATTACGTAACACTGTCTGTGGAGAGACTTCAATATGAAAATTGAATTCACATCAACACCTAATAATGAGGACATCAGCTTTTTAGCACAGAAGATCGATGAGGCAACCCCATACAAAGGTGACTCATACTCGTTTGCGTTTTTCATGCGCGATGAAACAGGTGCGATCGTTGCTGGTTGTAATGGCGAAGCAATGTATGGTGTTATTCATACTGATAAACTGTGGGTAAATCCAAATTATCAAAAACAAGGACTGGGTCGCAAGCTGATGGAAAATGTTCACGAGTATGGCCGCAAAGTTGGCTGTCATATTGGCACGGTTCTCACTATGAGTTTTCAGGAAGCGCGAAAATTCTATGAACACATTGGTTATGAATGTGACCTAGAGCGTCCTGGGTATGCCGAGGGTTCGAGCTGTATATTTTTGAAGAAAGTGTTGTAACATTAATTGAACAAAAATAAGGTGGTTCAATCAATTGTCATAAGCATTGCTAAATAAGGGTTATGACGTCGCACGATTATACACCGCCTATATGGCAATAACCCCGATAGATGTGCGCGCGGAGCCTTTTATATTTCAAAGATCCTAAAGGGACAAAATAATATTTCAAAATTTGAAATATTTCAAAAAAAGAGATATACTAATTATGAGATGGGATGTTAATTTTACAACCAAGGCCGTTAAACAAAAAAACAAATTTAACGAGGACTTGCAAGCAGTGCTGTTATTCCTTGTGGAAGATTTAAAGAATAAAGGTGGGAACCCAGGGGAGAGCTGGCCGAGCTACGGTAAATTTAAAGGACTTAAAGGCCAAAAGAAAAGTGATGACTGGCGACATTGCCATTTGCTAAAGGGAAATCCAACCTATGTCTGTTGTTGGAAAGTATTCGAAGAAAGCAAAACCATAGAGGTTTATTATGTTGGCACACACGAGAATGCACCATACTGAAAGAAACGCAATAAAAAATAAAATCAAAGAGGACGTTTCCGCTTTCAAAAAATATTTATTTGAAAAAGTAGATGCTGACGACCTGGCGTTTATTAAAGAAATGCAAGACGAGTTTGAAGAGATTTTACACGTTGGTGAAATAGAAAACGTACCTGCTGACGATGTATTTCAGAGCCTGACCGAAAAATACAGCAAAGCAGGGGCGCTTTTAAGAGGCCTTCGTGTTCGTGAAGGATTAAATCAAACTGAATTTGCTAAAATCATTGATACAACCCAGGCTAATTTATCCTCAATGGAAAATGGTAATCGCCCGATAGGGAAAAACAAGGCTAAACTAATTGCTGAAAAATTTGATGTCGATTATCGTTATTTCCTCTAATAATGACTGAAAAGTATCCGGCTATCTCCAGTGACATGACAACATAGCAACTTGATTGGTATTTATGAATTTTATACAGGAAAAAATGCGCTAATTTACATAGGGTTATACTGGATTTGATTTCCAATGAAAAATCGATTTATTGGCTAAAGCCTAGACTGGTAAAGGGCTATAAGGGTATGCCGGGAAATTTCGTACCTTCCTGCGAAGAACCCCGTGCGACACGAAGTCGCCATAAGAGCTGTGGTGCTCAACAGGATGTGATACCACCATCTATACGACTGGATGAACCTACGGCCCTGAATAAAGAGCGGGTCGGACAAGGCAGCAAAGCATGGAAATGCGGGAACCTACGCGCGAGCAGCGGATCCTCCAGGAAGCCACAATCCGGAGAAGCGCCTGGTAGTGAATATGCCGAAGACATCTGAATCTGCGTTGAAAGATCGTGACTTGCAATCACGGAAAGTGGCTGACTCCGTGAGTTTGAAGGTTGGGAAGAAGCCAGGGGGTTAACTTCTTCGTCGTCAATGATACCTTCCGATCTATAGCAGGCGGCTCAGTTCACGTGCTCGAATGGCGGAACGTGGTAAACCTGAAGGACTCCTTTAGAAAAAGGAAGGTACGTCGTAAGACAAGCTATAGCTCTCCAGGCAGAGGAGATTCGAGTAAGCAAATGCTGGGCTGTAATGGTTCAGATACGAGCGTTAATCGGTCGACACGAAAGTGGGCCCACTTCGAACTGGTCCAAAATGGTGAGATAATTTGGCGACATGAATGAAGAAACGCAAATGACGGTGGAGCAATCCACTGGTGCCTCTTCAGCGAAGCACCCAAACAATTGGCATGAATTACCCTGGTCACAGATAAGTGCGCACGTACTTCAGCTCCAAATGCGTATCGCCAAGGCAGAAAGAGCTGATCCAAACTCGTATGGTTTTCGACCAAAACGGTCTACTCATGATGCCAGAGAGCAATGTTTTAATGCTCTGGAAAAGAGGAACTCACCACGATGGGTATTAGAAGGCGATATTTCAGCATGTTTCGATAGGATAAGCCATGAATGGCTGGTACGGAATATTCCAATGGACAAGATTGTTCTCTGGAAATTTCTCAAAGCTGGCTTCATGGAAAACGGTGAGAAGCATCAAACTACAATGGGGACTCCTCAACACAACCAATAGGGTCAGACTCTGAGAGATCGACACCTATTTTTATGGGCTAAAAAACACAATTAAAACAATGGGTTAATTTGATAAAAAAGGGAGTTGACCTACAGATCTTGATGCGTATGATGTTGTTTTCTGACGACAATTTCATAAGGAGCATCAAGATGCAGGTCGGCTACATTCTATCTAAGCATTTATCAAAAGTCATGCATAAAACGCGTTTATCTACACTATCGGTGCTTGTTGGGTCGTTATTTCATGCAAGATTTTTTAACTTAACGGGTCTTGGGCGAACACTAAAAACAAGCGCTCAAGAGCGAAGTGCAATACGACGCGTAGATCGATTTCTGGGAAATAAACGCATTCAAGGTGACAGACTGAAGGTTTACTCGGTAATTTGCAAGCTGGTTGTTGGTTGTGCAACCAAGCCATTAATTATTGTTGATTGGTCTCCAATCCCAAATAAAACGGATAATGTGTTAAGAGCGGCAATGGTAACCTCTGGGCGCGCACTTACACTTTACGAGGAAGTCCACCCACAAAAAAAATATGCTAACCCAAAGTTACATTTACGGTTCTTAAAAAAACTCAAATCAATGCTGGATGAAGGTGTGAGGCCCATTATTATTTCTGATGCTGGTTTTCATTCCT
>CANJSM010000084.1 GCA_947477015.1 Legionellaceae bacterium | reverse complement strand
TTATTGGAGTTTTTTCTAAGTTTGCCACTCGATCAAAAACGCCATCAAGGCATAGGTCGCCACATGATGCGGCGTTATCTGACCCAAATTATGCCGGCGGCACCGTTTAATACCTATAAAAAGAAAGAGGGCTTAAACATCATGCCCGCCACCATGGATACGTTTAAAGCACAGTGGGACGGTGGACTCTTTCAAAATGAATTTCAATCATTACCGAAAACACTCACAAAAGACCAATTACCGCACAAAACCATGATAAAAACCATACAAGCATTCATGTTAAACGCACATCTTAGCCACACATACTGACACGACAGGAGAAAAGGATGACACGCACGATTAAACCAGAACGCAAGGCAATGATTGCCATGGCATTTGTAACCATTGCGCTATTACCTATCACAGGTATTGCTAAATCAAAACCCATCACAACCACGGATTTACTCAAAACACTTCGTAAAGGTGAGCCATGGGACCGAGGCGTATTGACCGCAACAAAAACCGTGATGTTTCAACAGGCGGCTAGCGGCGGCAGTGACGCCAATAGCGTTTCAAAAATTACGCTCAGTTACTTTACATCAGGCAACTGCACAGGCGCTGTATCTGGAACGGGTTCTTACACCACGCCAAATGGTACATCCTATCCCATTAGCCTTGGCACGCCATTTGGGTTGGTTGCAGCATCGACATGGAATGTGGGCAGCACTAAGTTATCCATTGCTGATATGACTACTATTGGGTCTGTTGCCGTAACGTTAAAAAGCACCAACAACAATACACCGCAAGCAAATTTCTCAGGGGTTAGTTTTGCTTGCGTGCCGGTGACGTGTGCTGGGGGACAATGCACCTCAGGCAGCGGCACACAGAGTTTTCAGTTAAAAAGTACAACTGCCGAAATAGGCGATCCTGCAGATGGTGGAGTGATAGGCTGTATTGGTGGTGGTTTAAATAATTTCGTGGTGCCTTCAAGTAATAACGCCTATATTACTTGGGGCGATAATCTAGACACAGGCGCCACAAGTACAACAGATGGCGCTACGAACACGGCATTAATTGTAACACAGTATGGTGCAGGCGTGACTTATGCAGCAGGAGTTTGTCAGGCATATGCAGCCACAGGCGGTTATACTACGGGTTGGTTTTTGCCAGCCGAAGTCCAGATAAATTGCTTGTACACAAATCAAAGCACCATCGGTGGCTTTGATGTCGTGCCCTATTGCTGGAGTTCTACCGAGGGCAATGGGTTTCTCGCAATAGCCCAGTACTTCCCTGATGGCTCAGTGAGCTACGCCAACAAGGTCCAGCTAAATACTGTTCGGTGTGCGCGGGCTTTTACCCCTTAACCTCCTTTATCACTGTTCTTTTGACCTTGGTCGTGTCGTGCCCGCGTAGCGGGCCGTTATTTTTTCAGGATAGTTGAATGGTGCTTTACACCGATTTACCGGTTTACAGTGATACTGGGATTCTGGGCGATATTATCGATAATATCGCTTCAAGGATAGGGCGTTTTGACAATTCATCTTCCGCAGGCCTTCGTCCCGCGACGTCGAGATCTGAAATGTCAACAAGCCCTAGTAGAACGGTGCGAAAGAATATTTTAACTTAAGGCTGGAGGGCGCTATAGCATTGGCTTCATCGACTCATCCAGAATTGCTGAGTCGGATATGATAAAGAATAGGTACGAGATATTGGAGGCATCAATAGTCGAAGTGCTATATAAATAGGATGATATTGTGTCTTATGTGTTTTATTTGTTCTTATCAAAACGACTGTTATTTCCTTTCAATAAAAGAAGGCTTTCACGCGCTGTTTCCGAAATCACATGGGGTTTAGAGGGCGTTTGATGAGCGATAACTGAGTTTTCTGCGTTCACCGTAATCTTAATTGACGCTAATTGATGGATTCCCGCCTCACTTCTTAGTTTGTCACGCAGCTCTGGAAGGGCGTATCGTAGCTGAGAGGCCCAAACAGGGTCACTAGTGGCCAATATTAGACAACTGTTATTGAAACTAGCAACATGGCATTGGTCGCGTAACGTTTCTGGCAAATAGTTGTATATTTTCGCGTTTAACTCTTCTAACTTAATTGCACGTTGGCAGATTTGAGCTAACTGAGTGTTGAGGCAACGCGTAATATGGCGCATATTAGATTCCTATTGTATACTGCTGCAAGTATATCACTAAACGCTGACTGGATTTATTCATGGCTGAAGTTAACTCTCCTGACGTATTAAAAACCGAAAATAATATTGTATATCAAGCGCATCTTCATTTAATCATTTTTTTCTGGCCAGTGATCTGTTTGTGCGCTATTGTCTACTTAGCGGTACTTTTTCCCCAGCTCCATCTCCCGTCTTATATTTTGGGTCTTTGTGTTTTACTATGGTTGGTGGTAACAGGACTTACCTATCTGTCTTCATATCTGATTATCAAACATAAGCAGGTCATTTTATGCACAGGTATTTTGATGCGTCAAACCATTGATATCCCATTAAGTAAAATTGAGTGCATTGATATTCGTCAGTCCATTCTAGGGAGCTTCTTGGATTACGGCTCTTTGGTGGTCACAGGCACAGGTGGTTCGCGTCAAGTGATCAATTATCTAGCCAAGCCGTTGACCTGCCGACGCTACATTGAGCAATTGATGCATGGGTGATTAAGGTTTAATACTCACTGGTTACACGTAGTATTTCTGCCAGTGAGGTATCTCCCATTAACACCCGTTTAAAACCATCTGTTCGAATGCTAGGCGTTATCTTACGGACCCACGTTTCCATTGTTTGTATGCTGTCATTGCGGTGAATCATCCCACGCAAGGTTTCGTCCATACTAATCAACTCATATATTCCTGTACGTCCTCTATACCCTAAGTGATTACATTGATCGCAACCTTGAGGTTCATAGACTTGAGAGACATCGGTGGATTTATCAATCCCCATCAGTTGGCGCTCGTCTTCACGAAGTACGTGCACGGTTTTACAATCGTTACATAGTTTTCTCACGAGCCGTTGTGCAATTAATCCCACTATGCTCGAAGATAATAAAAATGACTCAACGCCCATGTCGTGCAAGCGCGTTAATGCCCCTAATGCACTGTTAGTATGCAAAGTTGAAAGGACTAAATGCCCTGTTAAGCTAGCTTGTACGGCAATTTCTGCGGTTTCCAGATCGCGTATTTCACCAATCATCACCACATCAGGATCCTGACGTAATATCGCTCGCAAGCCTTTGGCAAAGGTCATTTGTACCTTAGGGTTTACTTGCGTTTGCCCAATTCCTGGTAAATCATATTCAATGGGGTCTTCAATAGTTAAAATATTTCTACTGACCTGATTGAGATCCGTGAGCATGGCGTACAGGGATGTTGTTTTTCCAGAACCAGTTGGGCCTGTTACCAACAAAATCCCATGGGGTTGAGCAATCATTTGACGGATGATTTCAAGTGCATCACTCGGCATGCCGAGTAGGCCTAAATTGAGCTGAGCTGCTTGTTGATCTAAAATACGCAATACAATGCGCTCGCCATGATTAGAGGGCAGGGTGGAGACGCGAACATCAATATTGTGGCCGCCAATTCGCAATGCGATACGACCATCTTGTGGGATTCGTTTTTCGGCAATATCCAGTTTTGCCATGACTTTGACACGAGAAATCACTAAGGGTGCAATGCCGCGCTGAATTTCCAATATTTCCTGAAGTACGCCATCGACGCGGTTGCGAACTAATACGCGATTCTCATAGGTTTCAATGTGAATATCGGATGCTTTTTGTTTGATGGCTTGGGTGAATAGTGCGTTTAACAAACGAATGATCGGTGCGTCATCCTGATTGTCTAATAAATCTTCGCTATCTTGTAATTGACCAGCCACTTGCATCAAGTCGAGATCCTCTTCCATGCCTTCTGTTGCCTCGAGAATAGAGGATTGAGATTGGTAAGCTTGCGTTAGATGGTGTTGAAACTCAGTTGTGCTGACTTCTTTTAAATGCAATTCACACTGCAACAATCGTTTGATTTCTGCGAAAACCTGAAATGGCGTGTTGGGGAGGTGATAAATCAGCACGCCACCATCTGATTTCAGACCTGCATTAACCACGCCTTGTTTTTTTGCATATAGATAAGGCAATTGTTTCAGGGTTTCTGATTGATCCATGGTTTATTTTTTCGCCAAACGTTGTGCAGTATTACAAAATGGCTTGGGTAGTGCTGACTGATGTAATGGCGGAGCAACGGTCTTATTGACTCTTGGTGTGTACTGTTCTTGCGCGCGAGCAATGTCTAGTTGATCCTGACGCATATGGTTGTATTTCCCCCCGGTAAATTGAACTACATCATGCTCGGTTCGCAAAATATGGGGGCGGATAAAGACCATCAGTACTTTCTTTTCATGACTGACACTGTTGTGTTGAAATAATCGACCAACACCTGGAATTTCACCTAATATAGGCAAGAAGGTACTGTCATTGCCGACTTGATCTTGAGTTAATCCTCCTAACACAATGATATCACCACTTTCAACATGCACCGAGGTCACAATCGCACTGATATTAAAGGTAGGTGTTGTGCCGTTCACGACATCAGAGGGCTCTAGTGTGTCATTGCCTTGGTCAATTTGCATTTCAATGCCTTGGCCTCTAGTAATTTGAGGTCTGATGTATAAATGCAGAGCCACATTCACACGATTAAATGTTGTATAAGGACTTCCTGAAACAGCGGTTCCATTGGCATTATTTGGATATGAGGAGTTGGCAATAGACACCTGTTTACCAATAAGAATTTTAGCTTGTCTATTATCAAGCACTACAACAGAAGGAGTCGAGAGTATGTTGGCTTTATGATCGCGCGCTAAGGCGTAGATTTGAGCTTGAAAGTCCTTGATGTTGGTTTTTGAGTTGATGATGGCAAAACCGGGTCGGAAGGTGTCAGCAGTTTTAGTGGCTTGATCAATACTGCCCCATTCAACACCTAAACTGTTGAAGTCTCTCTCATTGATTTCAGCCACCAGTGCTTCAATTAGCAACTGCGCAGGCTTGATATCAAGTTGGCTAATCACTGACTTTAATGTTCGAATCAATGTGATAGGCGCGTTGATAATTATCGAATTGGTATTAGGTTCTGCAATAATCTGCACAGTTGGTTTAGTGCCACCTTCATTTTGTCCGGCAACGCCTGCTGTATTGGGTGTTGCTGAGGGGTTAGCCATTGGAGCGATTGGAAGGCCGTTGGGTGAATCAGCAGCTATGCTTGCAGCAGGGTTGGTACTATCAAGTTGAGGTCTTGTCACGGTCCCAATGGTAGTTCCCACTGTTCCGCTGAAATTAGCTTGAGCTATGCCTGCTAAGATAGGAACGAGATCTTCGGCACGTAAATAGTTTAAATAAACCACTTGGGTGTTGCCGTTGATTGCAGTCGAGTTTTTTCTATCCAATTGAGCAATCAGTAATCGAAAACGGATGCGCTCCGTTTTGTTGCCGCTTAATAAAATGGAATTGCTTCTATCGTCTACAGCCATCATCACTTGATTTTGTCCGCCACCAGAGGGGGCTTTGACGAGATCTTTTAGCGTACTGGCAACATCCATTGCTAGAGCATATTCAAGCGGGACCATGTCAACGCCATTTGCAGAAGAGGTATCAACTTGGTTAATAATGTGAGCTAGCTGTTTAATATTGTTAGCCCGACCCGACAAAATTAACATATTGGAAGGTCCAAATGCAGCAACACTGCTCCATTGAGGCATCAATGGTCTAAGAACAGGGACCAGTTGTTCGGCTGGGGTGTACTTCACCTGGATGACTTGGACTAACATGTCATCACCACGAGGAGGGTTCTTCATCAGGCTTAATGAATCAGGTGACAGGGTACGTGCATCAATATTGGGAACAATTTTAATGATTTTGCCATTTGGAATGGCACTAAATCCGGACACTTGCAGCATTGATAAAAAGACTTGGTAGAGCTCTTTTTCAGATAATGGTGAACCCGAAATAATGGATATTTTCCCCTGCACACGGGGGTCGACCAGAAAATTTTTGCCTGTGACTCGCGAAATTTCAGTAATCACCGCGCGAATATCGGCATCTCTTAAATTCCAAATTTTAGGAGCAGGGTGAGCGGCGGCCTCTGCGCCTACCTCAGGCAAAGAGGCAGGTGGTTGAGGAGCTGCATCTGTTGCATGCAGCATCGATGTAGTTAGGAACAATAAAATATAAAACGCAGCATTATGCATTAACTGACCAACCAACAAAAATAATTTCTTCAGACATGATAACCAAATTTAGAGTGATGCAATAGTATTTTTTTAAAAACACATCGAACTGGTGATACTTGTCTGACACAGGTCAAAGGCGTCAATCTAGACATTACTATCAGAAGAACTAGTTTTGGAAATCCTGAATAAAGAATCCACTAATGTTGGCGAACCGTTGAAATTTTCTGGTGAAAGGCTCATTGGTGAACCTCGTTCAGCTCGCAAGAAGAACATTGGCGTTGAGAAAAAAGAATAGATCTTTGATGGCGTATTGCGACCGCCGTTTAGGGCATAGGTCACTTCAACCAGGGGTAATTCTGGTGTAGGGTTGTTCGCCACACAGACAGGCGATGCGTCTATCTGTTCTGTTCGTTTGATTATCGTCATGTCTGGTAGGTCGGGTGAGGACGGGTCAGAATCGATCTTATATAGAAAAGGCGATTCGTTAGTTGTAGCGACCTCTTCAGCAAACGTCTCTTCTAAAGAAATCATGAAGTCATCTCTTGATTCGAAGTGAATTTCTTGCCATTGAAGTGCATGAAAGTCGTTGATCGTATTTACAGAAAAACTATTCATGAGCCCCGTGCCATCATGTATTTTGAATGTTTTGAGTACATCAAGGCTTTTTTGACGCTCTTCTGCGCACTGATCGCTTAATAAAAAGGTTTTGAAATCATGGTGTTTAAGCAGTTGTTCAATTAATTGGGATTGACGTAAAGCCAGTTTATCCAAGATGTCTTTTTGCGGAGCGTGTTCGAGATAAGCCTTCACAAAAAATGACATGGCGCTTTTGGGGAGTAAAATCAGTCTTAACATGATCTGGTTTAAAAAATCCTGAAGGAGAGGGGCCTTTGTTTTTGCTTGAACATAGTAGTTTAAGGTCGCTTCTATCGCGTCTTGGTTAGGCAAAAATATATTAACCGCTTTAGAAATGAGGTCTTTTTCGATTAAATCATAACGGGTTTTATGTGCGGTATTGATTTCGGTTAACAGATAAAATGCATGGTTTTTATCGTAAGCAATCAAACTGGATGGTTGTCGCGAATTGCAAAAAAAACGAAGGAGTTCATTGGAAAGCAATTTAGCTCGAGTGGCATCTTCATGTTGAAGGAGCTCGGCATGCCAGTGTTTATCACTTCCTTCTAACCTACCTTGTTTGAGGTCAGATCGTAAATCACGTTCCGAGGTAAATTTTGAATAAGAAATTGATTTAATAGGCATGTTTATTCGCTCAAAAAGAATCTTAGTGAGCATTATATAGTCTTTTGATAAAAAAGCAACCAATAGGTTTCTTTGTGACCAATTGGGTCGCTTAAGAAGCACCGATCATCTCCTTAAGATGATTAACTCACGGTGCAACAGTTTTTATCGAGTCCAAATTGCTTGATTTCAAGCTGTGCTTCTTCATTATCAGGATCAAAGCACAAGACCATTTGAAAGTCAGTGATATAATCCTCGTCCTGTAGTTTCTTTTTGGCATGTCCTCGCCATAAATATAAGTCGCGTTTCATCCCTCTTGCTAAGGGGTTGGTAACTGGATCGGTGGACATTAATTCATGCTGGTCAATAGCTTTAATGAGGTCTGTGTACGAGGCGATATGTGATTCGTAAGTGCTAGGATCAGCATACTCGTTGTTTGAGAATGCAATTTCTGTAAAATGAGCGTTATATTGCGAAATAGTACCGTCCCATGTGTTTAATGGAACAATTTTATTTATTTGGTTAGGAAACAATCGGTTTCTGCGCATCATATGTATTAGCTCTCGAATAATAGGTGCTTATTATATCTTTTTATTGATCAAAAATCGATCTTTTTTGGGTGATAGGTTAACTATATGATTGAATTACATTCTTTTGACTGAGGTCATAAATAGATGTGGGTTTTGTGAGTTACAGAGAATAGTTTGGAATTTGAGTGTTTGGTGGCTATGGGTAGACTCGAACTACCGACCTCAGCATTATGAGTGCCGCGCTCTAACCAACTGAGCTACATAGCCAAACGAGGCGTGATTTTGGCTTTTTATACCAGAAATGTCAAGACTGAAAAGCTAAAAAGTATGAAAATAAAATATAGGGGTATAGAAAGGGTAGGTTGGACCTTGGCCCAACGGCCAACCTACGCGGATTTTTCTAAGGTATTTTACTTATTAATTGAAAAAGCGTAATATTCATCCGCGCCCTCATTTTCATCACTACCCAACTTATCTAATTGATCAGACCCTGAATTCATCGCCACTAAGGTAGCAATTGAACGCGTGATGAAAGCGGTTATCTCTTTGAGCAGGTTAATAACAAAAGAACCAAGGCAATATGTCGCGAGGATAGGACTGGCTACCGCGCCACAAGCACTATCCCCAGCAGCTGTCCAGTCGCCGTTGATGCTTTCTTTTATGCTGTCAAAAATATATACCGGTGGTCCTATGATTGCGAGAAGCAATGCTGCACCTAAGTTTAGAGCGGGTAATAGTCCCACTGTGATTGCGGCCTGCTTCATGCTTGCATGTTGTTCATGAAAAGGAGTAAAAAAACCAGGCTGATATGTGGTGATTTTTGTTGATAATTCATCAAAAGACCATAGGGTTGGTTTACCACCCAGCAGAGTTACTCTGTAGGCTATGCTATTGTTAATTTTTTCAAAAGGGTTTTGCATGGCGACTCTCCAGTTAAATATACCTCATTGTAAACAATATCAACACATAGGTCAAGACAAAAGCTCTATGTTTCAAATTATTGTCTCAATATCACTGCTGGTCGAAGTTGCTGAAGCAGTGTTTGAACGTTTTCTTCTGGATACGGTGTGCTAGTTTGTGATGCTTGCCACAGACCGTAAGGCCAAAGATTATCTTCTTTAAATCGAGCGACCACATGAATATGAAGTTGTGACACGATATTGCCTAGGGTGGCGATGTTTACTTTGTCAGGTTGGTAATGGGATTTAACAATCTGCGAGAGTCGGCTGATTTCGTCTATTAGTGTGTGTTGTAGAGCTTGGGGCAGTTGGTCTATCTCTTGAATGTTCTCTTGTCGAGGCACGAGAATAAACCAAGGGTAATCGGAATTGTTTTTTAGAAAAACGCGACACAGTGGCCAGTCTGCCAACGTGAAACAGGTTGAAGTGATTCGAGGGTCTATTGTGATGTCCATTTAGTCTCCATTGCGCAAGTATCTAAAACGATAGTTTAAAATCTTGCCAATATTTATTATATAAAGCTATGGTTTCCTCTCCCACATCTCGCTGAACATGGGCTTTTTCCATGACTTTTTTGCTGGGGTATACCATGGGGTTATTGCGAACACTCGCAGGGAGCAAGTTTTTTCCTAGGCGATTAGTGATTGCATGGCCTTCAATGAGGGCGATTTTTGCGGCGATTTCAGGTTTGAGCAAGAAATTAATGAACACATAGGCTTCATCAGGGTGAGGTGGGTTAATTGGCATGGCCAAGCAATCAATCCATACGACAAACCCTTCTTTTGGATAGACAAAATGGATTTGTTTGTTTTCTGCTTGTGCTTTGAATGCATCACCATTCCATGCCGAACCTGCGATGGCATCTTCGTCTATGATGACGGCTTGAATGCCCTCGCTACCGAATAATTTGACATTGGGAATCAATGTTAATAATTTTTCGAAGGCTGCATGAATGTGCGTTGGATCCGTGTCATTCGGTGAATAGTGCAAGCTCATGAGCGACAATGCAAATAGCTCACGAGAGTCATCCAGTAACATCAATTGCCTGCGCCACTTAAGTGCCCACAGATCTTCCCATGTTTTCGGTGCGTCTTTCACCCAGCGTTGATTATAGAAAATGCCGGTA
>CANJSM010000083.1 GCA_947477015.1 Legionellaceae bacterium | reverse complement strand
GCACTACCGTGAAAAAATAGGTTGTGCCTGGAATGATCAATCTACGATATTGCATGTGGTTTGGACTTGTATAAAATCTCCTTGAGCGCACAGGTTAGATCTAATAACTGTATTTTGACAAGGATTTTTCTGCAACTGTGGATTTCAATACGTTATTGTTGGGCCAAGGCCCAACCTACGGCAGGTTGATCAAATTTTAATGCGACAGCCGTGGAATACAACAACACCGGGGTCGCTTCCGGGTAGTCTACACAAAATGCAATTAACCCAGACAAGTCTTTGTCTTGAACAACCGCCGCATATTTAACTTCAACACGTAGCCAAATACTGTCGCATTTTTAGCATGATGCTGCTCGACAATAAAACGGATTTTATGACGATGTAATTGTAATACTTCTGAAGGTCTCATAAGCCCTCATTGTCAAGTTCCATCCTGATAAAAGTCTATTACCTTGCGATGAATATATCAAATAAAAAGATACCGACAAATACAAACCGAGGCAATAACCCCTGCTAAATCGGCCATCAACCCGGCGGGAATAGCATGGCGGGTGCGTCGAATGTTCACCGCACCAAAATACACTGCAATAACATAAAACGTGGTTTCTGTGCTGCCCATCATCGTAGCGGCTGTTTTAGAAATAAATGAATCGCCACCATTTTGATGAATGATTTCGGCCATGATACCGGTTGCCGCACTGCCTGAA
This sequence comes from Legionellaceae bacterium, assembly GCA_947477015.1. GTDB lineage: Bacteria > Pseudomonadota > Gammaproteobacteria > Legionellales > Legionellaceae > DDPF01. The sequence continues at coordinate 9,406 of CANJSM010000083.1, read as the reverse complement.
AAAGGACGAATTAACGCCAAAGGCAATAGCTCGGATGGCATACCCATAGCGTTCAACACCGGTGCTATCCATTGCTGCAAGAGCTCAAAAAATCCTGAAGCACGTAACATGCCAACAGCAACCATAATGGCTATTAAATAAGGAATCAGGCTAACACTGGTATTAAACCCTTGTTTAGCGCCTTCGATAAACGCATCAAACACATTGATTTTTTTCACAACGCCGTACAATGGAATACCAACGACAAAAGCAAGAAACATCGCATTCGATAAGTGATCTGCAAAATGACTCATAAATTATCTGCATCCTTGATTTGATACATGGGGAGCTTGGCCAACTGTGTGACGGCAACAAGCGCTACAACCGTCGATACAGTGGTGGCAACCAGCGTACTAAAAATCACACTACTCGGTTGCAGACTGCCATTTGCCGACAAATAAGCAATGGCTGTTGCAGGAATGATTTGTACGCTAGACGTGTTAATGGCCAAAAAAGTGCACATCGAATTGCTTGCTGCATGAACATGAGTATTTAATCGTTGCAATTCCTTCATAGCCTGTAAACCAAACGGCGTGGCCGCATTGGCCAGCCCCAACATATTGGCAGAAATATTCATCACCATGGCACCCATGGCGGGATCATTAACTGGGACATCAGGAAATAATCGACGCATAATTGGTTGCAAGAGTCGAGCTAAACGTTCAACGAGTCCTGAAGAGGATGCAATCCCCATGATCCCAAGCCACAAAGACATGATTGCGGTTAATCCGAGTGCGACTTCAAAACCAAATTTGGCTGAATCAGTGACAGCACGGACTACGTTATCAATGCGCCCCTCAATGATGCTGACAATCACAGCAAGAAACATCATAGATAACCAAATCACATTCAGCATTGTTGTTCCTTCATCAAAACACGCGTAAAATCAGTAAAAATCATGGAGTATAGACCTTATGTTCAAACAATTGCTCACTAGCAGCTTGCTCTTGGCATCAGCCCATGTATGGGCCAACAACCCTATTGACCTAGAAGCCCAAGCAGATAAAACAATCACTCAACTATATCATAGTCAACTTATAAAATCGAAATCCGACTGTTCTTCTCGTATTGACGCCATTAGTGCACAATTTCTTGGACAACCCTACTTGCTGACTGCTTTGGGTGAAGGCAAACAAGGTTATTTTGACAACGCTCCACTCTATCGAGTCGATGCTTTTGATTGTGAAACCTATGTGGATACTGTTTTAGCCTTAGCAATGGGCCACGATACCATTAGTTTTAAGCGATACATTCGCCAAGTTCGCTATAAAGAAGGTAAAGTAGGATTCCTCCATCGAAATCATTTTACTTGTCTTGATTGGAATCAGAACAACCAAAAACAAGGATTTCTTAAAGACATCACAACCTCCTTTCATGATCAACATGGCAAGCCTATTGCAAAAATAGCACAAGCGTTAATCAATAAATCAGCCTGGCATCAGCATTTATCACCGAACATCATTCGTATCCAGACGCCGTCCACATTGCAACAAACCAAGCGTCTTGCTGAGTTAAAACGAAGAGGAAACCTTCTGCCTAACGCCATAGCAAGAATACCCTATATCCCGTTGACTGCTTTATTTGACCCAGCAGGCGCGCCCAATATGCATTTATTCAATCAAATTCCAAATGGCGCCATCATTGAAATTGTTCGTCCAAACTGGGATCTGGAGCAGCAAATAGGCACTCACCTCAACGTTTCTCATTTGGGCTTTGCAATACTAAAAAATGGTCGCTTAATGTTTCGAAATGCTTCGTCATTAAAGCACCAAGTCACTGATGTGCCATTAATTGACTACTTACGCGAGGCTCAAAACAGCCCAACGACAGAAGGCATTAATGTTCAGATTTTAATAAAAAAATATCCACGATGATTTTATAGAAAAAGTAAAAATACTTGACTAAAGAGGAGAAACCAATACGAACCATTTTGCAACTCCGGGAACGGTAAAACCTTGTTTACTCAGACCGCCATAGGCGGTGGATTAGCGGCAGAGTTATGATTGAAACGGGGATAACTGGCTATCATTGTTTTTGCGTTCAAGCCTTGAAATATCGGTTATTACGGCTTGAAAAAATACATGATGATTTCGTTTTGATTCATGAGCCGGTTTATAGGCAGACTAAGTAACATTCTTTCTGTAAATTTTGATTTATCCTATTTTCCAATGTATTAATGATCACCCAATTTTAAATAGGCTCGACCTTGAGCCCATTCCTCATCCATCTCAATCAATAGAGCCGTCACCAAAGGCAAACATGAATCGCAATTAGGACATATACCCACAATTTTGGTTCTTCTTTTTATTTCATTATTGACGCACTCAGCAATGGTGCTTTTTCTCGATATTTATCAGTTGTTAATTGGAGTAGGTGTTGTGCTTCATCCAAGTTCGGAGCGGTAAACATAGCTTTAATGTCATTCGCTACTGCTTGCTTGATGCTCTGTTTAAGCACATAACCCTGTGCGTTCTAATGTCGCAAAAACTTTCATAAGCAGCAAGCGGATTTATTTTGGACGAGCTTATGCTGCTAGCCCGTAGAATTATTCGAAAATAGTCATGTTACTTGATTTAGTGTACTGATTTTTCCGCAACATATGATGCAACTCAATTCCTGATAAAGTTGCTTCAGCGGAGTGAAATGCCTTAAACCCTCTCATCCCGTTGGTGATTTTTTTCACAAATCGATGGTCCTGCTCAATGATATTGTTGAGATATTTAATTTGCCTTACCGTCATTTGCAGAAGCAACCCACCAAACAAACATAACAATGCCAGTGCTAAATTGATTGTGTTAACGCCGGCTTTGTTGGAGCCACTTTTATCCATGGCGTCCTTTTCAGGCAGTCCACTGGAACCAATCTCTTTTTTAAAAAAGCCCCTCGCGGCGAGCTCATCGCGCTTTTCAGATAACATAAAATCAACGGTTTGACCTTCCTTATCAACGGCGCGATACAAATACACCCACTTCCCTTTGACCTTAATATAGGTTTCATCCATGCGCCATGATGTACCAACGGAACACTTAAAGCGCTTGCAAAAAAACGCCCCCAACTGCGGCCTATAATGAATTACCCACCGATTCTGAGGCATCGACACTTATTTTCAAGCCTCATTAAAATAAGTGTCGATGCCTCAGAGTCCGGTCTCGATGATTTAAGTCTAGGCGTTGATCGGACTTTTTGAGAGAGAGCCATCAATCAATTTGCCCGCGTAACTCCCGTGCTAATCGCTCACGTCGCAACCTCAAGTGCTTTACTCAATATTCGTGATTAAGCAGTTCAACATGATGATTGTACAATAGTTGTTTGGGTACATTGTGATCTGCATGAACTGTTGTTGTAACATGCAGAGCCCTGCACAAGTCCGGTTTTAGTAGTACATACTGTTGCTCCACCAGAAGTAGTGTTCTGAATTATATAACCTGTCGCACCACACCCATTCGCCGCAGTTGGTGACACAGTAGTGTCACAAAAACAACTATAACAACTGGACTTATTGGAACATCCTTCGCAGCCTGTAGATGTAGTGGAACATGACCACGCGCCTGTGCTATTACAGGTACCAGTCTTGGATTGACAATATATGCTGCTGCTGCTGTAGCTGACAGAAGGAGCCACATTCCAGAAAATAGCACTCAGGAATGCTACTACTATTTTATTATGATGCTTGTTTGTTTGTTTGTTTGTTTGTTTGTTTGTTTGTTTGTTTGTTTGTTTGTTTGTTTGTTTGTTTGTTTGTTAAGCACAAAGCTTTCATATTTGCCATGAAATTCTCCTGTTTATTAATGAACGTATCCTTTTAATCTCGACTTTAGCCATTTTCAAAAACGCTGTTTGAAATGCCATCTTCGCTAACGCTCGCAAAGACGGTTTCTTAGGCATCGCTGTAAAAATGGCTAAAGTCTAGTTAATATGTATAGTGTAAAATCTATGATTTAGCAAGCTTAAGCTTATTTAATGTAAGTCTAAAAAATTTGCGAATAAATTAGCGATCGGAGGCATCCATTAGTCCCTGTATATTATCGCTATGATCCGGCCCTGATTTGTCGGATACCTTGTTAAGAGAGTAAAATCTCAAAACAGGAGTGTAAAATGAACAATAATAATTCAGATCAAAAGTGAACCCGCAACAAATATAGTTCTCAATTTAAAGTTCAAGCAGTTGAAGGGGCTGAAAAGGATGGTGTTCCTCAAGTGACCAAAGATCTTGGTATCGCTGAGGCAATGCTGCATTCATGACGATCAAAGAAAAAAGCACGGCGGGGATTCAAAAAAGTTATAGTCAGATCTTGTGTATGACAGATTAAAATTGTACTTGCCTGTCGCATCAAATAACCTTCTGTAACCTCATATATGGCATGTCTTCTGGACTTTATCCATTTTTATAAACCAACAACGAAAAATAAACATATTAATCAATCCGCCTTGTATTTGATCAAATAAAGCCTACAATTACAACTGAAAGATAACAATAATGACTCAAACAAGGAGCTCATCATGGAACGTGCTATACGCTTCAAGCAACTAAACCGGTCACTTTTTATTGCCTCTTCACTGCTCCTGTTAACAGTAGCATATAACAGTTCTGCTCACGCGGCTGTGGTGGTGCTTAACCCACCAGCACCTAATGCTGGAGTTTATGTAGGTGGAGGTTCAACTTACCATGGTTATGGATACCGTCATGGGTATTACGGTAGCGCCTACCATCATGGTGTTTATGGATACGGTCATGGCACAGCGGTTCGTCATGGAGCCTACGGCAATACCGCATATCATCATGGTTACCATCATGGAACGGCAGTGCATAATGGCCATGTGTATCACTACGGACGTAGATAAGACAAGGGTTAACGTCATTTTCACAAACGACATGCCTATTTTCGCATGCCGTTTGTGAAAACTACAATTAAATCACAACCCCAGATTTAACAATCGTTTTGCAATAATTAATCGTTGGGTTATACACCACATCGTCCACGCTATTAGTAGACCAAATGATCAAATCTGCCTTTTTCCCAATCTCGATACTGCCAATTTCATCGCCTATACTTAAGGCTTTCGCAGCATTAATCGTCACACCCCGCCAAGCTTCTTCAATAGTTAATCCAAATAAAATACAAGCCATGTTCATCATTAACGGCAATGTCATAAAGGGGGATGAAACAGGATTAGAATCTGTAGCAATGGCCATAGGGATCTGCTGATTGCGGAAAGTGGCTATCGGAGGCCTTGTGAGCTCTTTTAAACAATAAAAAGCCCCAGGTAAAAGAACCGCCACAGTTTTGCCATTCGCAAAATGATTACAATCTTCTGGAACTAAATACTCTAGATGATCAGCTGAACTCGCCTCATAGCAAGCAGCCAGCAGAGCTCCTTTTTGATCAGTCACTTGCTCAGCATGCAATTTCAATTTAAAGCCATGTTGTATTGCCCCCTGAAACAACCGTTCCACTTGAGCCGGAGTAAATGCATTGCTCTCACAAAAAGCATCCACAAAGACCGCTAATTTCTTTTGAGCAATGACAGGCAATATTCTTAAAATCAGATCATCCAGATAATCCTCAGCATTATTTTGATAAATAGCAGGGATTGTTTGTGCACAAAGAAACGTAGGAATAACAGTGAGATCAAGTTTTTTTTCCATCATCCGTGCAGCAGTCAATATTTTAATTTCTGTATTTAAATCCAAACCATAACCTGACTTGACTTCTACCGTCGTTGTGCCATGCGCTAACATCACTGTTGCTCGTTGAATTGCCAAATAAGTTAACTCTTCAAGACTAGCTTGTTGAGTGGCTTTAACGGTTGACAAAAAACCAGCCGATTCGGTGCTCAGCTCCTTGGAAAGTGTCCCATTTAATCGCCGAGAAAAATCAGCCGATCGATTACCCGCATAAATTAAATGCGTATGGCAATCAATTAACCCCGGTGTGATGATATTCTCATCTGCATTGATGACTTGTTGGGCTTTTACAGGAGTATTATCCGTCGTTATCAACAAAATCATACCATTCTTGATAGCAATACTCGCCCTATCGATCACACGATGTTCAGGATCCATTGTAACGACTCGAGCATTTTTAATGAGAAGATCATAAGTGATGTCATCTTGTGCTGGGACAAAGTAGGCTTTTTTAGGGGGGGATTCTAAGGTATCCACGTCCGTGTTGTCGTCGTGCTGTCGTGCTGAGGTATCTTTTAAAATTTCTAGCAAATCATCATAATGCATTAACCACCTCTATTCTCCATAATATGTAGGTTCTGTTTTATTCGTGGGTATACCCATTCGGTTTAAATGATATAATACGTGCCAATTGCTACCGTTCGATTATAAGGCAATTGATAAAATTCGATATTTAAATTGGCCGAATAGTTTCTAACTAAAAACGAAAATAATTTTTCTTGCCAAAAAAACCACATGGTTTTCTTCTGTTCGCGCGACGCGACCACATTTGGAATTTCGATAAAATACATGACCGTATCCACATCGATCTCAAACGGTAACAGTGCTCGGTCATTCGCATTGTACAATGCCTGTGGAATAGAAATCGTGTCCATAAAGCCATAATGCAAAGTTAATTCACAGATATTATTTTTCAAGCAAGAGATCTCATATCGATTAACGGACGAGACGTAGGGAATATTTTCAACTGTATAATTGATGATCAAAACATATTCCGGCATGGTCTTGTTCAGTTTCAAGAAATGCAACAAACCGCCACCGCTTTTGTCGTAAACATCGGTTATAAATATAGCCGTTGTATTTGGCAGACGCGTCAAACTTTTATAGTCCAATTGTTTTAATATTTTTGAAAAAACATCTTTTTTCATATAATAAGTTTTTTGAAGATAGCGTCTTCCTACATTCCACGTATACATAACAAACGCACAGACGCTAGCAAACACAACTGGCACCCACCCTCCCGTAACCAATTTTTGAATATTTGCCCCTAAAAAAGCCGTATCGATAACACCGAAAAACACACACAAAAGCGTCACTAGCGCCCGATTCCAATGCCAGAGATGAAGAATGACATAAACAACCATCACGCTGGTCAAAATCATAACCAGATTCACTGCTATGCCATAAGCATGTGTCAATGCATCGGAATTTCTAAACAACAAAACCAACGCAATGGTGCCTATCGCTAAAATTAAATTCATTTGTGGAATATAAATTTGCCCGCGTTGCTGGCTTGAGGTCTGAACAATAGGAAGATGAGGGTACAAATCGAGTAACACCGCTTGCTTGGTGATTGAAAACGTCGCTGAAATCACGGCTTGCGATGCAATAATTGTTGCCAATGTTGCAAGAATAATTAAAGGAAAAGCTAACCATTGGGGGGCTAACATATAAAATGGATTGGCAATCCCTTCAGGATGCGTCAGCAAATACGCGCCTTGGCCAAAGTAATTCAACAACAGGCAAGGCAACACTAAAAAAAACCAAGTGAGGCGTATGGGTTTTTTACCAAAGTGACCAAGATCAGCATACAGCGCTTCACCACCCGTCATGACCAAAAAAACCCCTCCCAGCAATGCATACCCAGTCCATCCATTTTGATAAAAAAATTCAAACGCATACCATGGGTTTATAGCTTTGAGGACAACAGGATTTTTTATGATTTGTATTCCACCTAAAATCGCGATGGTGCAAAACCACAAAAGAATAATCGGACCAAAAATAATACCAATTTTCTCAGTTCCAAACGATTGCATGTAAAACAAGGCTAATAATACCATGCACGTCAACGGCACGATCCATGACGCCACGGACGGAACAAAAACATTAACCCCTTCAAGAGCACTGATCACCGAAATTGCCGGAGTTAGCATGCCATCCCCCAGCATTAATCCAGCCCCCAAAATACCGATGACAAAAAAAAGTTTGGAACGATGCTCATTAGTCCGTTTGATAAGCGCCGATAAAGCCAATATTCCGCCTTCACCATCATTGTCCGCACGAAGTAAAATCAATAGATATTTAATGGAAATAACGAAAATAAGCGACCAAAATATTAAGGACAATACACCAAGAACATCGATTAGATTGATTGGCACCCCACGCAAAGACTCCCGCAAGGCATATAAAGGGCTGGTTCCAATATCACCATACACCACACCGAGCGCTGCTAAAGACAGGGAAGGCAGCGTTTGAGAAATGGCTTTATTGGAGGCATTCAAGGCATGAGTCCTAATTTTCTCGATTCAAAAAAGCATAACAGTACCTTCTATATAAATCAATTTTGACAGTGAGATTGCGAAATCATCAGAGATGCTTAATAATGAATGCTGATTTGAGCGCTTTTCTGAGCCGTCGTTTGAAGAAATGAGAACCAACAAAAATACTAACCAAAGGATGGCAACGATTGACTACGCACTCAAACCTTTTGATAACTCGAAACCTCAATGACTTGAATAGCTTGCATAAGGAGTGAAGATGTCAGCCAACGTTTTTATCTTGCGCACGACTTGTGCCTGTTTGCTCTCCTTAGCATTATCTGGCTGCTTTCATCCGCCCTATAATAATTTTCAAAAACCACCGCCTCAGGTTAAACGCACCATCACCGGTGTTGGTGTTGGTATTACAACCGGTTCGCTGATTGGAGGCACTGCAGTCGGTGGGGCTATAGGAGGCGCCATAGGCGGTACTATCGGCACATTTTCAGAAATATACCATGCAGGAAAACAAGCTACTATTCAAGATCTTCAAAAAAACGATATTCAGTTTGTCCAATACGGGGATACCATGATACTCGTAGTTCCAACTGATCATTATTATGAATTTAATAGCCCCAAGTTAAATGAGATCTGCTTTGAGGGACTCAATAATATCGTTAAATTACTCAAATTATATAAATGCAGTGTCGTTAATGTCGCCGCATTTACCGATAATGTTGGTTCCAAGCACCATAAAAAACTATTGTCTCAAGCAAGAGCAGAAAGCATGCTAACGTTTCTTTGGGCAAACAATATTCAAGCCAGACGCCTGAGTGCAGAAGGCTATGCGGATAAATTTAGCATTGGCGATAATAAGTGGATTCATGGCAGCGCTTATAACCGTCGCATTGAAATACAATGGGAAAATAAAGCACCTGTTCCACAACGCATTGAACCCGCGAATGACGGGATGAAATGATTTGAAATACAATTGAATGCGTTGACAGGTCTTGAAATTCAAAATATCATCCTGTGATTAATTTAAACAAATAATGGATGTACTTGTGCCTGATTCAAAAATTATTGGCGGTGTATTATTAATTGTTGGCACATCGATTGGTGGTGGCATGCTGGCCCTGCCAGTATCCACTGCTGCTGCAGGCATGCTCAACTCAGTTTTTTTTCTAATTGCATGCTGGTTAAT